>DATAMG010000038.1:0-30875 GCA_036260705.1 Chitinispirillaceae bacterium
ATGATTCGAATCGGTATAAAAATATATTTGATTTAACCTCTGAAGTGTAATATGAAAATGAATTTTCTGCTCAAATTTTAAAGGCAGGTATACTGCAATCCCTGGATTTTTTGACGGAAGTCACCCAGCGCATACCGAATAAGGGTGAGCATCAGGTTCGATATTATGGTCACTACTCCAACAATAAAAGGGGCATGCGTGAGAAAATATCTCCCGCGCAACATTCCGTTCCCGCAGTGCCGTAACGAGACACCCCGGACCTCCGAAAATGCTGAAATGACCCGGGTGACGTTGATAAAGGTCGTCGATGAAGTTGACCCGCTGCAGTGCCCAAAGTGTGGCGGTACCATGAACATCGTAAGTTTTATTTGAGTTTTTCGAGTACGGAATACGATTACGCGTACGAGTCAGAAAAATAAAGAATATCTCGGTTTTACTCGTACTCAGTTCCCACGGTACTCGTATTAAGCAACAAAAGATGCAGATATGGTGAGTACGAGTAGATATTCTAATGACATTCCTACTTTCTTTTTACCACTCCGGAATAAGGATGATCATCCGTTGGTGCAGAAACCTGAACTAATTCCCCTGATTCCAGCATTGCCTGTATCCGCAAGTATAGCCACCGGTCACCGACACCTGAAAGTTGTCCTAATGTTTTTCCTATCAGTTTTGCGACTATAAATTCACCTTCTGGCATGTTTGCCCGTAATGCAAAATCAAAGAAATCTTTTGGTACTCCAATTACATTTCCATTGACTATTGCACGCAGCGGGGCATTTTCATTTACCAGTTCAATCCATGAATTTGCATAAAAACGGCACCGTAATTGGCTGACAGGCTCCTCATAAACAGTCAAAGCACCTAACGTTTCCGGGATAATCTCCCCTACATCGCGATAATTTATAATACCGTTATTTTTCTCGATAAGATCGGGCACACGCACAACTGACAATGTGGTTTTAGCATTTGCCAGAATACTGCATACGTAATATAAACCGCACAACTCGGACGGATTTGTTGAGCAGACCCACATTCGGATATGTTCCATAGTTTCTTTTACTTGCTGAAGCCTGGCAAGGACATGCAGATTGGTCTGTATTATCGCATCAGGAACACCTGGAAAAGCTGTAAACAACTCTTCAATTATCTTTTGTCTCGGGTTTATGCCGGTATCCATATCTGAAATGTCGCCGATATCCAGTGATAGCGTAAGTGCTTCCACATCCATTGGACTGATTTCTATAGTTACTTCAGACCGTACATCAGATTTCTCATCCTGATTTTTTTCTTCATGTGCACCGCCAACCGAAATGACCTGGTCACATTTTCTGCTACTCAATCTCGAAGATTTAGCCAACTTTAAACTACCGGCAGCGCTTTCGCTGAAGGCAAGTTCGATCATGATGTGCTCCTACCTGTTTACCAGAATTATTAATTAAAAATATTGATTGTAAGATCAGTCTAAGTCAAGAGCCTTGTTTTTATCTTATAAATTATTTTGATTCTATATCAGAAGAAGCTCAGCAAATTGGTGGGTTTTTTCCCTTTGAACAACCACATTTCCTTAGATACCTCAAAAAGTAACAATCGTATAAAATCCCGGTAAATTTACAATTGAGAACCGTTTCCCTTGTGATTTTGTTATGGTTGTAGACCGGTCACATTATAAAAGACAAGCATCATCACATATCTTTTTGCTGCAACCAGATATATTTCTAATAAGACACTGACGACTTGTCATGAGTTTCGCATATTTAGAGCATTCCATAACTCGATATGTGGTGGTATCTGAATTAGTCCCCGCTCTTTTTCAGAAAATCCAGGTGAGAGAAACACCCCACAAAACCCTTCCACGCACATTAATCCCTGGATTGCATAAGAATTTGCAATATTAAATCCGGGCCCTGCAATCCGAAAAGTTTTGGCAGAAACGATATTTTATAAGTTCTCAATCATAAATAAGTATTCAGTATCGCCGTCGCACAGCACTTTCAAACCCACACTTTTCCGCCCTGCGGACCAGAATATATTGATTTTGAAAAATTGGTACTATTGATCTACTCATAAAACGTATCTTCCGGGATTTTCATCCACCTCCGTTTAAACCACAGTGGGACAGTTAGTACCAGGAATGTGAGAGTTGTCTTACCAACAGAGAGTGTTCAACCGAGACTATTGATAGATTGTCGAACGTCAAGCTTTCTTATAACATCAACGCTGGTTACCCTGGCGAACTCAGGAAACCAATATATCATTGCAGAAACGGTTCCCCAAGTATTTGGTTGATTCGCTTCGTTACGGCTCCGACATCTTTAAAGCGTAATCGTCCACATTTAGCTATTATCAGAGCTGCATACGGATTCATGGTTGCCGTCCATTGCCAGCTGTTAGCTGACGTGCATGTTTCTTCTCTAAAGAATGTTTCTCGACTGGTATCAGTTTGTTTAGTAAGAAATAATAAACAACCTTTAAAATATTAAAAAAAGGCATATTTTAGGTTAATTGGAGTGAAATGTGTTTAGTAGAATAATAAAAATATGGTAGAAATATTCTAATCAATTGGGTATATTAAAGGATATGAATACAGCAGACTCATACTTCTCAATTTATAATTATACCGATTACCGGTGTTTTCTATCTGATGCCTACAAAAAGCATAAGTCAAAGGACCGTTGCTTTACATATCGGTATATTGCATCATGTTCCGGTTTTAAATCTCCAGGATTTTTCACCCAGGTACTTTCCGGGCAAAGTAATCTGGGTAAGCAGACTGCAATAGGGCTGGCTAAAGCATTCGGTCTCGATGAGCAGGAAAGTCACTATTTTTATCTGATGATTGCCTATAATCAGACTTTTTCGCATAACGAAAAAAAGAGGCTCTTTGAACAGATGCTTCGGTTTTGCAGAGGGCGATTACAAACACTTGATCCAGATCACTACCAGTTCTACGATAAATGGTATTATTCTGCAATACGTGCGCTACTGACTTTTTATAAATTTGATGGAGATTACAAAAAGCTTGGAAAGCAGCTGGTCCCGGCAATCAGCGGCACTGAAGCTTTAAAAGCAGTAGAACTGCTAGAGAAGCTGGACATGATTAAAAAAGACGATGCTGGCAGGTACATGGTAACCCGACAGCTTTTAAGCACAGGTGAAAATGCCGATCCAGTGGTTGTCAATAACTTCATTGTAAACACTTTGGATATTTCGCGTGATGCGCTGTATAGATTTCAAAAAAGCACTCGCAGTTTTTCAGCGCTTACTTTGAGCCTTTCGTCAGAAGGATATGAAAAAATCAGGAAAAAGCTTGATGCTGTCCGAAAGGAGATAATGGAAATTGCTGCATCAGATAGTGGCGTAAATGCAGTTTACCAGCTTAATATGCAGTATTTCCCTTTGAACACTATTAACGGTGAGGATGCCAGGTGAAAAAGTATCAGTTATTCCTTTCAGCAGTTCTTATTATCTATACAGCAATTTTACAATGCAGTATTCCGGTTATATCAGATGGAGGAGATTCAGGAAGTGGTTCTGAAGTGATTGCGTTAAGTGGAAAAATCACCTATGAAAATCAACTACCGGCTGTCGGAACTGCAGTTGTACTCAGAAGCATCGATTCGGTTCCGCCACTTACATTTGATGTCAGCAGTTTTCAGCAAATTTCATATACAGATACATCCGGAAGTTTTGCTTTAAAGACAAATTACAAAGGGAAGGTTTTATTAGAAGCTATTGACAGCACTGGCTTATCAACCGCTATCAGATTTTCAACAGATCAAAGCGGCTCTCTGCCTGTCATAAAATCTGTCTTGCAGTCTACTGTATTTTTAACCGGCAGTCTCTCTGCTGTAAGGGATACACTGTGTGAATATGAGATTTTTATTCCAGGTTTAAGGCGCTTCAGGGTTTGTGCAGGTGAACAGTTTTCGGTTTTCATACCGGCAGGCAGTTACAAAATGATGATATACAAAAAAGTGGATGGCGGAATTCCTGTGTATGTAAACCTTGAGGATCTGAGGCCTGGAGAGACCCGCGATCTTGGAATTCTGATGCCGCCGCTCTCTTCTGATACATCAACCTATGTCACTTTAAGTGGTTATATCAACCCACCACCCATTATTGATGATCAATATCTGATCACAGACGGATCTGTAGAGACGTTTACCAATAGTTCAGGATTTTATTCTCTTATAGTACCTGAATCAACGTCTATGAGATTATTTTTTAATGATGTACTTGAAGATGAAATACCGCACTGTTTTCAGGATAAAATTTCATATGCAATGGATATAATGCTTGACACATTATTTCTTGAGCATTCACCGCTTATTTACTATGGGGTGGTAAGGGGCAATCTAAGTCCAGTACCTTCAGCAAATGAAGCAACAGTTGAGATTGAAAATGTTATTCGTAAGCGTATCGACAATTCCGGGAGAATTTTTCTGAGAGTTCCTCCGGGGGATCATGAGCTAAAATTAACGAAAGGTGAGAACATATTAAAAATTCACCTGGACTCGATTCTTCATGGTGAAATAAGGGAACTTGGAACAATTAACTGGTGATAGTGCCTCCCACTCCAGGCGGCAAAGAAGCGTTACCTCTGACAATAAACGCATTATCACACCAGGAGGGGAGGTGATTATCAAAAATAATTCACACATCAACTAAGTGCCAACAGGTAATGAATTCACTGTAATCTTGAGAACAGTTAAAAAAAGGATTGGAAAAATGAAAAAACTACTTTGTATTCTAACTTTTGTCCTGGTAAATGGAATAGTAATTTCAAATTGTTCGAATCCAGCAGGCATCAGCTCTTCTGATTCTTCTGGAAATGATATGTCTTTGCTGAATGATTCAGATTCAGAAAACGTTTTGGCCGTTGATACTGAAAGATCTGATTTCAAAACTGATAGTCTGAGATCTGAACTGGCTTCGCTTTGCCGGTTAAAAAACACAATTTTAGATTCGTTGGCTAAAGAAAAGAACTGGATTCGGTATGCAGAAACTTTAATGGAGTATGGTCCTCGTATAGATGAGATACGTGCCCATATGGTTGGACTGGATCGCTATCCTTACGAACAATCATCCTGCAGGTATATTCCTTTCTACTCGCAAGAGCAGATAAGCAGAATAAGATCTGAAGGGAGAGATGATCTCGCTGAGCGGTATATTGGTATCAACGAAGCAAAACAGCTGTTATGCAAATGATTACTAATTACTGAAATGCCTGTGAACCGTTCCTGAGTGGAATCAGTTACAATAATATATGGACCGCAAAAGTGGGAAGTGGGGGGCAGCAAGTGTATCTTTACGTACAGAGATCGGTGCCTGCCTGCCGTAGCTTTTTGTTAAAACGAAGGCATGGGCCCCTCACTTTGAAGCATTGGATGTCGTCGGAGGTGGTTGTATTTTATTAGGTAAATCTGGCAGGCGCTGTGCCGAGCTTCTCGAGGTAAGTAGTTCCGGAGATGAGTTCTGAACTTTCCTATAACCGCTCTTCAAATATGTTCCGGCGGGATTATGATTGATGAACCACTATTGCACAATGATAATCAGCAGTGTCCTAAGCGGCTGGACCGTATCCCCCTATGAAAAAAAAATAATGCTTTGCGGAAAATATCAAGCGCAGTGTACGATGATGTGTTATATTCTGATCAACAACAGTCGGAGCGGGTTATGACCATTTACGAACGTATACAGAACGCGATTGAGTTTATCGAAAGTAATCTGAACGAGAATCTGCGATGCGAGGAAATCGCGTGGGACTGCAATATGTCCGAAAGAAGTTTTCACAACTATTTCTTCTGCATCACCGGATTCAGTTTCAAGCAGTATCTGATCAAGCGAAGGCTTTCGCGGTCTCTCGAACTGTTGAGTGATGAAAAACTGCAGGTGGTCGAAATCGCCTTTGAATCGGGCTACCAGACCCACGAATCTTTCACGAGGGCCTTCAGGAAAGAGTTCGGAGTAGCGCCTGTGGACATCAGAAACGATCCCCGGATAAAAATGAATCTGAGGACCACGGAAAAACTACAATTAATCAAGGAGATGTATATGGGCGTTATAGTGAAGAAACTTCCGATGATGAAGGCTTTGAGTTTCAGTGCCATGGCTCCGGACAGCGAAGACAAGTCTATCGCGAAGATGTATGAGTGGATGCATTCGAAAGGCCTCGAATCTCTGCCGCACAGGGTCTTCGGACACAACATCGACAGAAACGGAAAGCTTTCAAATGATCCGCAAAACGAGGGTTACAAGGTACTGCTGTGTTTCGAGAATCAGGCTGATATCGACTGTGAAGGCGCGACTGTCGAGACGATAGAGGCAGGTACTTTCGTTGTGACCGGCATTGAGGGCACCTTCGAGAACGATCCCTCGGGGCAGTGGATAATCGCCGGCTGGCAGAAACTGAGTGATATGATAAACGCGAAAAATTATCAGCTCAAACAGCCCGCACGCTGGTTTGAGGAGCATCTCGAAGCCTCAAAACCGGGCTGCATGCGTATGGATTTGTACTTAGAAATTAATTGATTTTACGTTTTATGCTCGAAGAAGACGGTCACGGTTTTGCCGCGGCTGTCTTTCTGATGGAATCATCGATCAATGGTTCTACTCCAGTGCCATCGGTGGAACTGCCGGTTCCCCCTCAACAACTTGCCGGCCCGTCGTCCCTCCTCACCGCTCGATTCCGTTCGCTCCCCTTCTTTAACCTTTCGCTCCGCGTTGCTCATGGGCAAAATCGAAATGAACTGCGCAAACTACGGGAGGAACACCACGCGGAAGCCGATATAGTCGTTACGGAGGCCCGGAGGGAAGTAGTTGCTGGATGCACACTGGCAATACCCGGCGGCATTGTCCCAGGAACCGCCGCGCAGCACACGACGCGAACCATCCTCTGTACTTGTCCATTCCCATACATTACCAGCAAGGTCATAAACTCCTTCCGGTGTATCTCCTTTTGATAAAATCCCAACTGGGGATATCTTTATAATTCTGTCTTCTCCTTCGTAACAATTCACTTTTTTCAAATCAAATTCATTACCCCATGGAAAGTTCCGGTAGTCTTTTCCTGCCGCCGCAGTATACCATTCCTGCTCTGCGGGTAATCTGTATGTTGAATATCCTTGGAACTTTGATGCATTCAACCACTCAGTAAATGCAACAGCTTCATACCATGATACCCCAACAACGGGTAGATTCGGACAATTCCACACTCTTTCACTCCAACGTGCTGGCTTACTAATCTGGTTTTCTTCCCGGAATTTCCACCCCTCATCACTCCAGAATTCTTTGTTTTCATAACCTCCCGCTTTTATAAATTCTGCAAACCAGTGGTTCGTTACCGGGTATTTACTTACTGAAAAAGGTTGCATTGTATGTTTATTAAAAAATCCAAACGAATATGTACCTCCTTCAATTTTCACAAACTCCATCAGGTCCCGCTCATCACCAATCCAGCCAATAATTTCACCGAGTTCAGCTTTCCTTTTCCTCGGAATTGAATCCTGGTTGATCACTTCCCAATATCGCTGTTGCAGCTCCTCAGTCAGCAATTCATCCCTTCGCTCCTTTTTAATATCAACCAGTGCTTCTCCGACTAACAGAATTTCTTCAATAGATGCATCCTGCCGTTGCAGCACATTCCTGATAATTCTTGTTGCAACATTCTTTTGATTGAGACTCAGGCAGCCAATATACAAACGCACAGTCTCCCGATACTGATCTTTTGTCAAAAATGATTCTATCGCTTTTACCGGTTCTTCGCTGGTAGCAATTAAATACTCTGCGGCGAGGTATTCCTGAAATGTCAGATGCCAGAACCGGTAAATTCCATCTTCAAGCCTTAAAAGTCCGCATTGAGGTTCGAATTCATCAAAGATTGCAGCAATTCGGCGATTGTAATCTGATATATCCTCATCTTTTAACTGGCGAAACGTCTTCTTCACTATAGCCAACGCATCATTTCTACCAATACCCTTTTCACCGCTCTCCTGCATTTTAAACCCGAAACCTTTGAGTACCTCTAAAAACCTGTCGGATTCAGCAAACCGCCTCTTTACTAAATTTTCAACAAACTTCCTATACAGTTCAGCACGCTGCTCGGGAAGTTTTTCTCCTTCGTAATACAGAATACATACGGTTGTCAGCATGAGCGGATTTTCAATAAGTGCACTTACTGCTTCATGAGATTGCAGTTCAAGGCAGAGTTCCTCTGCGGATTTTCGCCCCTCAATTGGCTGTTTAACAAACACGTGCTCACACCATCTATTTACAAATAGTTTAATCTGTTTTTCATTGAAGGGGTGAATCTTTACATATTTTTTCCCGAACCACAGCATCGCTTCGCCAATCACGCCGTGTTTTCTCCCGGTAAGCACCATCCTGACCCCATGATTATTCCGAAATTCTGCAAATGTACGAATAACTCGATCGCGCTTATCATCAGGTACCTCATCAAGGCCATCAATCAGAAAGAGCGCTTTATTCTGCTTACAGTAATACTTTACCGCATCACAGGAAAGCATACCCTCATGCTCGTTGAAATAGAAATTCAGGATCTCTTCTGCAGAAAATCTGTTATTCTCCTTGAAAAAGGGAATACATTCGCGCAAAAACACAAGTACCGGCAACTCAAATAAATCACTTCCTGCCTGACACTTCATTTTAAGTGCAATTTGCTTGAGCAGCGTCGATTTCCCGCAACCAGGGTCCCCCTCGATGAGCAGATATTCATTTTTTCTCATCAGCTCTTCAATGTCAACCGGTATACATTCCTCTTTCTCCCGGGTTTCAGGTTTTCGCCTGCTATCCAAAGATATTCGGGTGGAACGGTCGGGGTCATCAGTCAGCAATGGTACAAATAATTCAGGCAAGCTGACAATAATTGGCTCACTGGCAAGTTTCTGCAGATCCATCTGGCCGCAGCGTTGTTCTATCCAGTTGAGGTAGGCTGAAATATCAATATTTTTTTCTTTCGATGGCTTGTATTGAATGTCCCCTTTTTTAATTATCGCATCATCATCTGCTTGTGTTGTTACAGCCAGAATCAATTCCAACTGCTGTTTGAGCTGTATTAAAAGATCCTCTACCGAAGAATATGCACAATAGATCTGTTCTACTTTTTCAATTCTTCTTTTTAGCATTCGGAGTTTTGTAATTTCATCAGGATTGACTGCATCAATATCTATTTGTGCTTTTTTAAAAAACACATAAACAAAGCGTGGCTTCATAACTTCTTTAAAAGCTTTATATGCGATTTGGAACTCTTCAAGGGTAAACAACCCTACTTTGTCAAAAAACAGTGCGATCACAACATCGCACGAAAGCAACTCTTCGTTAAATCTGTTCTGTATACGTTCCGGATCAAAACTTTTTAATAATTCTTCCCATATAACCAGGTTCAGGAAAATCCCGTTTTCTATTAACCGTTTATTCTCCCCGGCAATAAGCTTATCAATAGCGTTTCGTTCTTCTGCAAGAGTTCCCGAGGACGCGAGAAATATTTTCAGGCTTTGAACGGTTGGATTATCACCGATAGTATTTATCTTATCACCAATCACTATATTAACCTTTGATGAGGTTTACATCACCATACTTACATATCTTTTTAATAAATAATTATCAACTGTATTCTGTTGCACCAAAACATCACTCCATCTTGACGGCTCGTCGTCCCTCCTCACCGCTCGATTCCGTTCGCTCCCCTGCATCAATCTTTCGCTCCGCGTTGCTCATGGGCAAAATCGGAATGAACTGCCGCAAACTACGGGAGGAACACCACGCGGAAGCCGATAATGACGGAACGGTAGCCCGGTCGGTAGCAGAAGCGGTATGCACACCGGCAACCCCTGGCGCCATCGCGCCAGGAACCGCCGCGCAGCACACGGCGCGAACCTGATTCAGGTCCAGTTGGATCTGATACATCGTCATTTTTATAATCACCATACCTGTCACTACACCATTCCCATACATTTCCATGCATGTCGTAAAGTCCAAATGCATTAGGATTTTTCTTACCAACCGGCTGGGTCGTATGTCCTGAATTTTCTGCAAACCATGCATAGTCCTGAAGTTTTTCATTGTCATCACCAAAACAATATTTGCTTTCACTCCCGGCTCTGCAGGCATATTCCCACTGGGCCTCTGTAGGGAGCTGACATTTTACCTGTTTCAACTGAGACAACTTTTCGCAGAATTTTATTGCATCCTCCCAGGAAACATTTTCAACCGGCCTGTCAGGATCACCTTTAAAATTCGATGGATTTGATTTCATAATTTCTTCATACTGCCGCTGTGTGACCTGCATCGCTCCCATCTTAAATGGTGACAGTGTTACTTTATGGATTGGTCCATCCTCACTATCACCCATTGAAAATGTTCCTGCGGGGATCTCTACCATATTATTTACAAGCTGCTCAATTGCAGAACCGGTACTTGCTTTTTCTTTTTTCTGCTCTCCAATTGTCTGACTGCCGGCCTGTTTCAATCCCCGCCGATACTCTTTGTCTTTAAGCCACTTCAAACCTGCTTTGGTTTTCAAAATTGAAACTATATGCGGGTTGCCATGGAGCATTTCACTTACTTTTTCCAGATCCACCGAACGGCTCCTGACGGTTACACCACCAATAATCTCCCATAGCTGCCTGCTGTCTTGCCTGGAATTTTCAATGATATCTGCCAGTAATTTCCCGAATGCTACTACCTGTGATTGTTTATTATCACGATTCTCTTCTATCTGAAAAACATCATCAAGTATACCCTTGAAATGCTGGTATTTGACATTATCGGTTGCCATATCAAGAATCAGAGCTGTTGGATCAATTTTTTCAAGCTTTTCATTTTCCAGTTTATCTAACTCATTGATACGTATAGCCACGATAATCCGGTTAACCAGCCGGACGATAGAACGCGGATTACGGTTTGCCGATTCAGCAAGAAGGCTTACAAGATGAGGAATATCTTTCTGATCTACAACATTTGCCTCTGTTAACAATGTCCGGATATACCCGGCCATATTGTCAGGGTCCCGTTCAGGTACCGGAACCTTCACCTGAATAATTTTATCAAGGTAATCCTCAAAATGAACTCCATCAATCCCGCATTCTTTCGAATATTTTTTCTTCAGGAATTCCCGGATAATCACATCGTGAATACCCAGTACAAACGAGAAACCGGGTTGATTAAGTACCAGTTTGATACCTTCAAGGAGTGCCACAGCTTTATCCGGAAAACAACGGTCAAGATCATCGATAAATACAACAATCCGGGGGGAATCATTACCAGCGTGGGCACATTTTTCCAGCCGTTCAAATGCATCAAAATAGAGACTTCGTGCGAGTACTGAGTCTTTTGTAAGATCCTGATAACGTTCAATCATATCCTGTGCCGATAAGTTGATTTCCGCTTCCGAAACCAGCGGGATGCCGATTTTTCCTTTAATTTCAAAACCATAGGCAATTGACCTCAGAGCATCCCGTACTTTTGCAGCCCCGCTTTTCAATGATTCGACCCATTTTCCTTGTTTCAGTTGCTCATCAATCGCCCGCGTGATGGTTGCTGTAAGCGGAACAATCAGATGTTCTTCCTTCTCATACTGCCATGCATTAAACCAGACCGCTACAGCAGTATCATTTGCTTCTACTTTACTCTTTATGAGCCGCATCATACTGGTTTTACCAGTTCCCCACTTCCCAAATATTCCAATGGTGATCGAATCCGGCGTCTCCATTGCCGCATTTCCAAGCACCTGTGCGCACGAATCAAACTTCAGAAGGTCATTTCGATTACCCTCGAGAATCGGGATATCACCCAGCAATGCATATTTGGATCTTACAGTCATTTTTATTCCTTGTGAGAATGAATGAACATTATCAATTTACCTGACAATCCACGTTCTTACAAATAAAAAGGTGAATTCCCGGCAAACAAGAATTCCAAAGATCAGGATTAGAACTAAAATAGTAAACACACACCTTAAATACCTAATTTTGAAACCGACAAAGCCGATAGTCGAACTGTATGATCGGAATTTGCGAATAACATGTTCGTATCGGCTTCGCTCAACGAACAGTTTGTAAATTCTAACGTTGTAGAATTCATGGTTCAGGGATTATTAGTCAATCACTACAAGCAATAAATAATCATCGCTTCCATTCCGACGACACCAAAAGCTCCAGGGTGCGGGCACATGAAGCCGTTTGCGGGTAGAAATGGGTGCTCACTCACCTAAAGCCCCCATCCCGATGATTCCAATCGGGATACAAGCGTTTATCAATGGGCATGGTAATATTTTTATGAAACATACCTGCTTTTATCAATTCATCAGCATGGGCAACGATATCACTAACAGCATTTTTAATATTTCCACCCACACGAATAAAAGAAAAACATTCGCATTCAAGCGGCCATACAGAAAGCTCTTCCTCAGAGACTGCAGCGTTCCCGTCATGGTCGGGGCGGTGCAGACATTCGGTGACCTGGTCCACTGGCACAGTCACATCTGATAAATAGTCGGTGCATTCAAATACTACCTGCAATCGTGCTCACTGCGAATCTGATAGAAATAGACATTTTATATCTGACAATCCCTTAAATATAAGGAAAAAACCTATTCTGGTGCTCACTTAATGTGAGCGAAAAATGCTCCCGTCGTATTGTCGAACCTGTTTTCTTAAGGTATATTGATAGCAGAGGTAACGGTTATAAACGGTGAATGAAAAAACACAGGCAGATTATGGATAAGATACAAAAGAAAAATATTTCGGCGGGTTGTGTCCCGGACATTCTTGAATATCTGGACTACCGTAGATTTCTGTATGATATTTGCGAAAAGAAAAAAGAACATAACCCCCATTTTTCCTATCGCTATCTTTCTCAGAAGCTCAACATTAAGTCAGCCGGTTTTCTTTCATGGGTACTGCAAGGAAAACGCAATATTTCATCAAGGCTGGTTATAGAAATAGTACGTTTTTTTAAACTCAATAGTACTGAGGGTGAATATTTTGAGAACCTGGTAACTTTTAATCAGGCAACTACTCATGAACAAAGACGGCATGCCTTTGATAAAATTCTTGTAATGAGACGTGGAATTGTCAAGCAGATTGAAGCTGATGCCTGTGAATTTTACCGCAAATGGTATTATCCCGCACTGAGGGAGCTTGTTGCCGTGATGAGTATAACTGATAATAATATCAACGATGTTGCTGCAAAGCTTTACCCACCGGTAAAAATAAATGATATCAAAGATGCTCTTTCTACCTTATTGCGTCTAGGGCTGGTTATAAAAGAAGAAAACGGAGTATACCGTAGAACTGATCAGGTAATATCTTCAAGGGAAAATATTCCGTTGGTGGCCCTTCATGATTATCAGATAAGCTGCCTTGAGATTGCCAAAGCGACAATCGATGCATTTGATAAGAGTGAGCGTGAATTGTCAACAGTAACTATGAGTATCGATGATGAAGCTTACATGTCGATAATCGATCGGCTGGCCGTCATGCGCAGAGAAGTAATGGAAATTGCCAGATCTGTAAAGAAACCAAGTCGTGTTATGCAGCTTAACATGCAATACTTTCCACTTGCTTTGTCTGCAAACAGGGAGGAACGGTAATGTTCAAGAATATTATTGTACTGATTATAACCGTTATTTTTCTCCAGCAATGCTCAGAAAATAACATTTCTGCGAATAATGGTGGTGGTGCTTCTGAAACCATAGCAACTGTTAAGTCTTCTTACGATTCTATAGTCGTTGAAGTCTCAAGTGAAAAAGAATTCTCAGTCGAGGCTGTTGTTTGTATTAATAATTATTCGATTGTTGACAGCCTGGGCTTTCACAAAAAACGGATAATGAGCGGCAAATCCGATAAGTGGATCATATCTCAATTGGAAACAGGATCATACAATATCATTTTACACGATATGAATAAAAATAACGCGGTTATTTTCCAGAATGTTTCAACCGGTTCACTTAAAAACGGAAATTACTCTGAGATGAAAATTATTGGGCAAACCGGATCTGTAAGCGGATTCTTGCTGGAAAAATCATCCGGGGACAATTATCAACCGATAACGAATGGTATCGTTTTTATTAATGGAACACAATTGAGTGCTACTACTGAAAACGATGGTAGTTACCAGATTAACAATGTCCCTGAAGGTAATTATACTGTTGGTGCCAGAAAAGCCAGTCAGAAAATTAATAGTCAAAATGTTTATAATTTTGTTAAAGTCTCCGGAGATTCGATAAGTGCAACTAATATTATCTTCACACAACCATAGGAAGGTGGTAGTTATGAGCTGGAGAAATTTTATCGCGTCGCTTATTACAGGCGTGATTGTAATGCATGCTGAAGCATGTATTGATCCGATGAGTGTTTATTCGGTTGGGATTATTTTTTCCAAAGGTGAGCAGATTAATACTCAGAATATTGAAAATTTCAGTCCTGATACATCTGCTTACATCAAAACGTGTCGCTACACTGGAGGGTATTCCGGACGGATGATTACAATTGGTATTCCTCATGAATTAAAATCGGATTTTTTGACAATAGATTCAGCCTGGGTGGAAAGTAATACTTTGTTAATCGATGTAAAATCTGGCGGCGGATGCAGGGTTCACAGATATGATATCTATACCGATACATCTTTTGTTTCGGATTCCACAATATCATTGTATCTGACACATGATGCAAATGGTGATAATTGCAAGGCCATGGTAAGTGAACGGCTGGCATTCAATCTGGCAAGTATTGGAGATTTGGCATTGCAAGGGAAGCTTAAAATCTATGCTCCGGGAAATAATTCTGCATATACTCCAGCACCTCAATGGGGTTATGCTTTAGATGAAGGAATATTAAGATGCTCCTACAAAATAAAAAGTGCATGTTCTGATAGAGTAATGACCTATGTAGGAGAGTACAATGGTTTTTCAACTGAAACCAAATACTATCAGCTTCTTGTAATATTTGATTCGTCAATGGGAATTCCATCTGATAGCGAAAAAACAGCGGCTGTCAAAGCTGAAATCGAACGTATGAACGCAATGAATGTTTTTTTAATCAATGATTTGCAGGTTGAAAGTATAGAAGAAAAATTAAAAGGCGGTCAGTACTGGACTGCAGAAGATTCTGTACTTGGTTTCAACATGTGGTTTAATGGTGTAGGTGTAAATGGTGTGAAAGGGGTATACAGTGCTCAGGGGTGCGGTTCAGGAGTGGATTATGAGCTTCCTTCCAAAAAACTTAATCAGGTCACTGCAGTTCTGCCGGTTAAACAGAGTAAGATTAATGGAAATTTCAGAGTGGTTGCCCGTAACAACATCCTGGAATTGACCGGCCTTCCAATTACAAATAATAGTACAGGATTACGCATAACCGACATGAGTGGAAGAACCATTGCAGTGATAAATGTGCCATCTGGAAGTACTCGTATAGCAATTGATAAAACAAAGGTTAAGGCACTCTCCAGAGGGTGTTATCTGGTATCAATAGTTGAAAATGGCAGAATGACTAAATCTGCAAATGTAACCATATTTTAATAAACGGCAGATTAAATTTTAAACGACCGGTAATGCTTAGCAGAAGTTGCTACATTACCGGTCTTTTTATTTACTCAGGACCTGTCGGTATATTACTATACTAATCTGAGAGCCTTTACCAGGATATACAATGCCACAATCAACCAAAGATATTGAAGCGGGTTCAATAAGATCCTGCATAGAGAGCTCCAATGCAGGGCTGTCTGTGACCATAGAACCGGTGTTCGTTTTATTTTTCCATTCTTCTAATTCAGATTTTCTAAAATGCCAGTGAGAATTCTCCCGTACCCCGGGCAAATCTCCTGATAAAACTTAGTCTTTGACAGCCTGTTCTGATATTTTAAGAAAGCTGGAGACCTCTTTTACAGTCATCTCAGTAAAATCCATGTAAACTTTTATTCCGGATTTTAAGTGAAATTATACAAAAAAACGTATATCAACCGGGTAATGCAAGAGCATACCCATAAAGGACTTATGCAATTTGGAAGCGTTGTGCTAAAAGTGTCCTTTTGCCTTGTGAATAATCTCCCATAATTTCAGTACTCCTGATCTTTGTTCAATTCTATAATTTAAATTTGCTGTAATTTAGCGGGAAAAGCAGATTATTTATGAATGTTTAACCTAAATTCCGCAGTTGAGGTGGATGCAGAAGCGTAAGATATTGAGATGATAAGCCTTGAACGCGGTGCAGGCCTTATCGACAAAGCGGTAATATAAAAACGGTGCAATTGCACCGGATACATTGCGCTTAAAGAACAAATGTGACAACGTGATAAGGTCAAACCGCGTGAATGGCTTAGGGCTCAATAGCTTACGCGTATGCGCCGCATTCAACTGCGGATTTTAGGTTTAATGAATGATTACATTTAGAACTGAAACATTGTAAACCTGCTTGGAAATTGTTATTCCAAAAGCCAGAGATGAAGGGGCAATGCTGGTAAAAGAAATTGTGAGAACAGATGCGGATTGGCAGCCTGATTATGAAAAAAAGACCCTCAAAGTGCGATTGCACTCATTATCAACTCCCCGAGCAAACAAAGCTGTAGAGCAAATATACCAACTTCTCGATGAATCGGAGATTATTTATCCATGAACAGAAAACCCCAATTTTATTTCCTGCTTTATCCACTATAAAATTTCATGTAATTGAGTTAAATTTCACTCCTGAAATCTAAAAACAATTCAAGAAATCTTCCATCTAAAATTTGTTATAAAACGCCAGTTTCCTCAAATTATTTTACCACTTGGTGTGTGTCTGTTTTTAAGTTTTGATGATTTTTTTTTATACTGGAAAACAAACATGTACATTCTTCAGTTCGTTCCATTTTTTTAACCCACAGGATAACACAAATTCTCAGAATATATAGGAGAACAATACAAAATGGTTCCCAGGAACGGTTTTGATAATGATAAATACTTAGCAGAACAATCCCAGGAAATTCTTCGAAGAATAGAACAATTTGGTGACAGGCTCTATCTTGAATTCGGTGGAAAGTTGCTCTTTGATTATCATGCAGCACGAGTACTTCCCGGATATGATCCTAATGTAAAGATGCGCTTGCTACAGAAGTTGAAAGATAAGATTGATGTGATACTTTGTATCTACGCAGGTGATATTGAACGAAAGAAGTTGCGTGCTGATTTCGGTATTACCTATGATACTGACGCACTCAAACTAATCGATGATCTTCGGGAATGGGATATAAATATCTGTGGAGTAGTCATTACCAGATACGAAAACCAGCCATCAGCCACTCTTTTTAAAAACAGACTGGAACGCAGAGGAATTAAGGTTTACACCCATCGATTCACAAAGGGTTATCCGGTCAATGTGGAAATGATTATCAGCGACGAAGGGTATGGTGCTAATGCTTATATCGAAACTTCAAGCCCCCTGGTCGTGGTGACCGGACCAGGCCCGGGTAGTGGAAAACTGGCGACCTGCCTTTCACAACTTTACCATGACCGGCTTAGAAATATTAATTCAGGGTATGCCAAATTTGAGACCTTCCCGATCTGGAATCTGCCTTTAAGCCATCCTGTAAATGTGGCATATGAAGCAGCAACAGCTGATCTGCGTGATATAAATGTGATTGATTCACATCATCTTGAAGCTTACAATATAAAGACAGTAAATTACAACCGGGACGTGGAGGCTTTTCCTCTGCTCCAACGGATCATCGAAAAAATCACCGATAAACCCTGTTTCTACAAATCTCCAACGGATATGGGTGTGAATCGGGCCGGATTTGGCATTATCAATGATGAAATTGTGCGGCATGCAGCTATACAGGAAATAATCAGACGTTTTTTCCGTTATTCCTGTGAATTTGCGATGGGACTTGTTGATAAAGAGACGGTGGATCGGGCTGAACTGCTTATGAAAAGTATCGGAGCGAAATCCGAAGACCGGCTGGTGGTTCTTCCGGCCAAACAAGCAGCTGTTACTGCAAAAGCAAAAAATAAGGGTTCTGAAGGTGCATATTGCGGAGCAGCTATCGAGCTATCAGATGGTACTATAATTACTGGAGAAAATTCACCACTGCTTCATGCAGCCGCAGCCCTTATTCTTAATGCAGCCAAACATCTGGCTGGAATTCCTGACACTCTCAAGTTACTTCCCCCCACTATCATCCAGTCGTTAACTCATTTTAAACGCAACGTTCTGCGGAGTAAAGAAATAAGTCTCGACCTTGAAGAGACGCTTATTGCACTCAGTCTTTCGGGAATTTTCAACCCAGCAGCTCAAGCAGCTATTGAAAAACTCGAGCAGCTACGCGACTGTGAAGTACATTTAACCCATATTCCCACTCCAGGTGATGAAGCAGGTTTGCGAAAACTGGGTGTAAACCTTACCACAGATCCTGATTTTGCAACAAAATGTCTCTTTAATGGAAAATAGAACTTTTCATGGTAACCCGGTGCTTCTTTACCGGGTTTATCATTTACTTATTTCATACTCCTGCTGAAGTCCCGCAGAAACCGCAAAATCTGTCGGTCAACTGTATGATTTTATGACACAGTTTGCAATAAAGCTGTTCTCCTTTTTACGTCGGTTATGTCTCACTGTTGCCTACAAGTATTTTCAGTATACGCCTGGCATATCGAAAAGCCGAATACGGATTCGGTTTCCCATCCTTTCAGGCAATGACATTCAAGTCTAACGATGCAAGTACCGATCAGCGTTTGCGGGGATGCACTCCGGGTTCAGCGTAAATAGCTCGATAATTATTAAAGCTTAAGATAGAAAAGGAATGCAGCGTCTGGTGGAATACATTTCCAGCTGTCCGTCCCAAAATGCACTAATTATATTAAGCGACTGATCAGTCGGTATTCGTTTTAATTAACCCTGGACCATGAAATGAAATCTGCATTTAATCGATTAAAACCTGATAAAAAGCTGAATATCATTAAAACTTGCATTCATGAATTCGGTGCTGCCGGATATGATCATTGCTCTCTGGATTCAATTATTCAAAATGCAGGTATATCAAAAGGTGGTCTTTATGAATATATCGATTCTAAAGAAGACCTTTTTATTTTCATTGTAGAATACTGTTATAGCCGCCTCTATGATTATATTGAAAACTATTTATCTATTCGTAATGAAAATCTTCCAGAGGACATTTTAGATCGTTTCAGTATAGTATCTGCAATTGCCATCGATTTTTATATCGACCATCCGGAAACTATCGCCTTCATAGTTAAATGTAATTACTTGTCAGATGCTACTCTTCATAAACAAGCTCAGGATATCTTTTTATTGCAGTTTGAAAGGTTGTTTGGAAATATATCATCTGAAATTCCTTACGCCTATGATTGTAAATCGATTCTTGAACTGCTCCAATGGCTGTTGATAAAAACAAGAAATGATTTTCTTCTGGAACTTGAGTCAGGGAAAAAAAGTGAAGAAGTCAAAATTGCCTATTTAAATCAGTGGAAATTCTATCTCTCTTTATTGCGGAATGGAATTTTCTTTAAAAAATAATTTTTAAATTGGAGGATATATGATTCTTGGTTTAGAAGGTGCGGGAGTGATTGCGGCATATTTGGGCGCAATCATTTCTGTATTGGTGTGCATAATTTATGGAATTGTCAATTGGAACAAATCTGGCGAGAATGAGTCAAAACAGATCGAAGAAGAGATACAATGGGAAAAAAAAGAAACTTTACAGGAAATGTCGGGAGTTAAAAAATGAATACCATATTAATAATAGTAGTGATTTTTTATTTACTTACCACGGCACTTCTTGGTTATATCGGTTATCGTCAGACAAAATCAACTGCTGATTATCTGCTTGCTGGCAGAAAAGTTCATCCGGTTGTAATGGCTATATCCTATGGCGCGACATTTATAAGTACATCTGCAATTATCGGATTTGGTGGTGCGGCAGCAGTATACGGTATGGGAGTCTTGTGGTTGACAGTACTTAATATATTCATTGGAATATTCATTGCATTTGCAATTTTTGGAAAACGGACCAGAAAAATGGGACATAACCTTGATGCACATACATTTCCGGAATTTATTGGTAAGAGGTTTCAATCCCCTTTTCTGCAATGGGCTTCAGGGCTTCTGATTTTTGTAGCAATGCCACTCTATGCAGGTGCGGTTATCATTGGCGGTGCGCAGTTTATTACTGAGACACTGCATATAAATTATGAGATGGCTCTTCTTTGTTTTGTTTCTATTGTTGCATTATACGTGGTTATGGGCGGTTTAAAAGGTGTAATGTACACTGATGCATTTCAGGGTACGATAATGTTTATTGGAATGGCTTTACTTCTGATTTTTACTTACGTTAAACTTGGCGGGGTAATCAAAGCACACGAGGCTTTAACTGCCTTAAAACCCGAAGCTGTGAAAATTTTTGGGGCAATGGGACACCAGGGCTGGACATCCATGCCTCAAGCAGGATCTGTATTCTGGTGGCAATTAGTTTCAACAGTGGTGATGGGAGTTGGAATTGGCGTTCTGGCACAACCTCAACTTATCGTCCGTTTTATGACAGTTAAAAGTAATCGCGAAATAAATAGGGCTGTTCTTATTGGCGGAGTTTTCATTTTCATGATGACTGGTGTTGCATTTATCGTGGGTGCTCTTACTAATGTATATTTTCATAAAACATTAGGGAAAATTGCCATAGTTGCTGTTTCAAAAAAAACTGACAGCATTATCCCCCTTTTCATAAATTCTGCAATGCCCCAATGGTTTACTGCAGTTTTCATGGTTACATTACTTGCGGCTGCGATGTCTACACTTTCTTCTCAATTCCACACGATGGGTTCAGCTTTTGGTCGCGATTTTTTAGAATATGGAATGAAAATAAAAACAAAAAGCACCATACTGACAACAAAAATAGCCATGTTGTTTGCAATATGTATCAGTGCACTTCTTGCTTATGTCTTGCCAAACTTTTTTGAACAGGGGACAGCCATAATAGCAGTTGGTACCGCAATATTTTTTGGCCTTTGCGCTGCAGCTTTTTTACCATTGTATTTCGGAGCACTCTATATCAAAGCAACAACTCGTCAGAGTGCAATCGCCTGTTTTGTCAGCGGAGCTATGGTTAGTGCATTCTGGATCTTTTTTGTACACATTAAAGAATCAAAGCCATTGGGAATTTGCAAGGCACTATTTGGTGTTGACAGTCTTGCTTCTTCAGTTCTGTTGCAAAATATTGATCCGATCATTGTTTCTTTGCCCGTATCAATATTAGTAACTATAATTGTATCAATGATGACAAAAGCACCCGACAAAGATCATTTACAATCGGTCTTTAGTGGAGTTATCACTAAGGTTTGATCTCTCCGAAGGATATTTGACCTTATCTGTCGGGTCAAATATCGCTTCCTTTTCAGGAAGTTTTTAAATTTTTGTTGTATTCTTCTCCAAACAACTCTGCAATTACAGAATGTAAATAGTGTGGCTGTTTCTTTTTGCCAAAACATATAACCCTACCTGCTATCAGAAACGCGCACTGTTTCTTTGATACCGGCTCAGGTGATGATTTGTTTATCACTTTTAACCTAAATATTGTCATGATGAAAACAATTTATATACCTTGTACATTAAAAAAGGTTTTGAAGAGAATGCTTTCAGAAAAAGCTTCATCAGACTCATTTTACCTTCTTTCTGCATCAGTATGGAATCAGCCATTTCATTCATAAAATCATCGGTAAAATGGATCATCGCTTCTTTCAATGCATAAGATCTTTCTTGTTGTTTCCCGAATTCCCTGGCCCAGATCTTCTCATATCTTTTTAAGATTTTGTGATTGCAGGTATCTCCATTAATAGATTGTGCTGCTATAATTCCTGCAGCTTTACCTGCGAACAAAGAATAATTGATTCCAGCCCCATTCAAACAATTCATCTGACGTGCAGCATCGCCGACAAGCATGACACCATCTTTTACTAATGGTCGAACCCATCTGCCCATAGGGACGCCTCCTGCATGAACCTCAGTAATAGTAGCTTTTGGAAAATGTGCAGACAGAAAATTATTTAGAAGTTCCATAGGTTTTCCCGGAGTGGAATACTTACCCGATATGCCAAGTCCAATATTTGCGCTCGTGTCACTTCGCGGGAATATCCATATGAATCCGCCGGGAGCTTTTTTTTGCCCCAGATAGAGTGCACACGAATCATCCTTGATGGCTATATTTGAAACTACTGCAGTTGCACATGTATGAATATCATTTAGAGACAATGCTGTTTTCCAACCAAAATTTCTTGCAATTCTTGATTCGATACCATCCGCAAGAATGAGGCATTTGCAGGTAAATGTACCTTTTGATGTGACACAAGAATATATGTTTTTATTCGCAAAGGCATCGGTTACTTCTGTTCCAGCAATGAAACAAGTCCCGTCTTGAACTGCCTCATTTGTCATATCAGTTTCCATTTTGATCCGATCAACAACAAAGCCATTGAATCCATTCCGAATACTTACCGATTTTCCAGAAGGTGCGAATAGTTCAAGTGTATTGACTCTGCATCTTATCCACTCATCTCGAATAGAATTACTTATCCCGAAACCTTTAAGCCCGATTCCCTCTCCACATCGAACCGGATATCCGATTTTCTCCTTGCGATCAATCAGACATACACTTTTCCCATTTTTAGAGGCATGCTGAGCCGCCATAATTCCAGCCGGACCACCTCCAACTACTACAATATCAAAAGAGTTTTGTTCACTCACAATAAACTATTCTCCGGATTGTTTATCTATTTTTAATGCCGCAACAGGACACACGTTTATACAATGTTTACAGTACACACATCGCTTTTGATCGATAAAGACTGAGTCATTATGCATGCTAATAGCATTTCTTTGACAGACTGTTATAAATGTTCCACACATATCACAAAATTCAGAAGAAACTATAATTTTCATAAATATTCCCATTTTACTTATATGGTAATCTCTATTTTATTATCTTGGTGTGTCCACTAATTCGGGTACAGTTCACCTTCGACTTCAAGTCTTGCAGCACCCCTCTTGCCGCCGGAGTTATGACGGCGTAGGTGCCTCACAAGATTAAGATCCTCTAATCACCGTTTCATCAGCGCAAACACACCCCAGCCCAGGTATTCACGCGTGTGCGCGGCGTAGCGTTTGGGTTCCGAGGTCAGCTGGGCTCGAACTTCTTTCCGGAAGTCATCATCGGGATTCGCTTCGAGCCATAGACGCATGGTAAACCATTTGGCGGCCTCGTATCTGTCCCAGCCGTCCTGGTCTGCTAAAACCATTTCTACGACATCGTAACCGAGATCGCCGAAAGACCCAAGCAGTTCTGGAAGGATGTGAAAGTCGGATATCGAACCAGCATGGCAATCCTTGGCAACTTCTTCCGACGGTGGTAACTGCCGCCAATACGGCTCGCCAACGAGGATGATCCCTCCGGAGCTCAGGCTTTTCATCAATAGATCGATGGTACCTGCTACACCCCCTCCGATCCATGTGGCACCAAGACAGGCTGCCACATCGACTTTTTCCTCGGAAACGTAGCCAGCAGCATCGTCATGAATGAACTTAACTTTATCGGCGACGCCAAGTTCTTCAGCGCGAAGCTTCGCTTGCTCTGAGAACAATTGGCTCATGTCGATACCGGTGCCAATGATACTGAAATCTCGTGCCCAAGTACACAGCATCTCGCCCGAACCGCTGCCTAAATCAAGTACTCGGGTTCCAGCTTTAAGACGCAGCGCCGAGCCGAGAGTTGCTAGCTTTTCGGGTGTAAACGGGTTATGAATGCGGTGAGCACTTTCGGTAATATTGAATATTCGTGGAATATCCATTTCGAGGAAACTCCTTAAAAATGTAAATAGATTTGGTTATGACCTTACGTACCAATACTCATTTTCGTCAGCGATTATTGGAAAGTTAGAATTGCCTTTTTCTTTAATTATTGAATTGACTTGACAGATATGCGATAAATATTATTAATATAGACATATTTTAATAACTTTAAAAGAGAAAAGAAAATCTGTGATGCGTGCCAAAATGGGGTCGATTGACCCGTAAAATGTAAGTTGTTGTTTTTAATGCAATTACATTCAATTCTCATTTCGATTTTGGTAAACTGCCGCCAAATGACCCTGTTTAGCTCATAGCAAAAGTTGGTAGGAATTGGTTTATATATAAGTAATATCCAGTTATATTACCAATATCCAGTTTTCAATACTGTTTACAAAATGCAGTGATTAAAACATAACTCACATAAAATCAGTTTGTTACAATAGCCAATAGAGAAAAATTGAATCGATATTATCTCAATGGACTGATCATCTTGTGCAGTTGGCACATTTGTTGCATAAGAGGTGAAAATGAAAAAACAAATCAGGTCGACCTAAAATTAAACTACCTTTATCAATGGAGTATATATGAAACGTTTAATTTACACGGCTGCAGTTATGATTTCTGCTTTTGCGGTACAATCCCAGACTGGAACCGATTACAGCGGGTACTACCAAAGTGGGGATTGGAAAAATGATGAAGTGTTGGTTCGCTTATACGAGACAGTGTGGGAGCAGGTTGAGCAAACCCTGGATTTTCAAAACAAACTAAATGAGATATCTGCGCCTTTTGTCAATGAAAGGAATGCAAAGGTTCAGCGTATAGCTGACTCTCTGGGAGTCAACCCAAATGATGCTGCTGTAAGTGGAGAACATATGAAAATATACAATCCAGATGCTGATACTGTAAAACTCCGGATTTTTTTCAATCTGACTGAACCTATCAATAAATCATATAGTGATTTAATATGGGATGCAGAAAAATCAATTCGCCAAAATTTCAACACCCTCATGACACAGGCTTTCGAGGATGCCTGCAAAAGATATTATGAGAACTCAGAAAGAATGAATAAAGCAAAGTAGTAAAAAATGAGGGCATAGGTTGCTACTATGCCCTAAACATTTCAAAAAAGAGTAGTTTATGAATGCAGTTATAAGTTTTTTAATCATTCTTTGTATGTTTGATTTCTATGCATTCGCATCCGATGCTGGCGGCAAACCGGTTCTGGATAAAATGTATGATGATATCATAAAATCCATGCCGTTATCTAAAAGACAAGTTGTGGAATCGATCAGCAAAATGAATAGAAATCAAAATGTCCCAGAATGTAAGGCTGGTGCAATAGCAGAAAACCGCAGCGATTCTATTGATGGTAATCTGCCATCTTTACCTGACGATTTAAATCGGAACCTGATGAAAATGATTCAGCAGATTGATACCATGCGTGAAAAAAGAATTATTCATTTTATGACAGTCGACCCGCCATCCAAATAAGTAGGGGAAATATTGGAAATGAATTCATTATCAGTGACAGGTTGTATAGTTATTCTCTTTTGTATGATGATTTGTGCAGAAATTTCCGACAGTACATTTGCCTTTCAGGTTCAGATCGGTTCACAATGGCAATTGGCGTATACTGATACAGAAAACACTTGCTTTCTGTTTAACAGAGATAACGACGAAACCAGAATCTACATTGAGAAAAAAACTGTCGATACTGTATATGGACTTAAAGATCAGGATTATGCCCGGATCTATTTCTTTGCCGTTTATTCTTTGATCGAGCAGCAGGGTGGTAAGGTAAAATTTTATGATACAAGTACTGCTATAAAAATTGGGGATCTGCGGGCATATGAACTGTGTTCTTTTCGTAAAGATCCTGAAGGAATACTATGGTTTGGAGAGTATAGCAGATGGTGTGCTCAAGGAGGATTTGTCTATGAAATAACTTTTTTAGGTGATACTTTGGATATTAAAGAAAATCGAAATCAATACAAAGCCCTATTCAATTCCTTTCTGGTATGGTATCCAGATGCTGCGACCAGACTGATGAAATCTGACCACAGATCCATACAGACACCATCGTTTGTCAAAGAATATGCAATAGATCTTACTGGTCGTAAAATTAAACGCTTAAGATATTTAAATCAGAAAACCGCTTCGGGTATTTACCTGTTTAAAAGTAACACTGAGAGTAATACTTTAAAGATAATCACAACACACTGAAAAACAGCAAAATGGAGAAGTAGAATTTACAAATTAATGCACACTGTTTTTTTTATCATTTTTTTGAGTGCGTTTTCCATTAATATTTATTCTCATGAAATTGCTCACTCTGAAAATGATTCATTGCTTTACCGGGCACAGAAATGTCTGAAGGAGTCAGATTTTCTTTGTGCTAAAGATTATTTTGTCAGGGCTTTTCGATCTGGTATGAGCAGAGACAGCCTGTGCTTTTTTATTGCCGGCCTGTACATAAAAAAAGGCAATCTGGACACTGCTATAGTCTATAACCTTGCCTGTACCACATCCAGTTCTGTTCTGTATTCATCTGTACTGAAACAACGCAGCGACATCGTTAACCTGCTTCAAAAGAAAAACACAACAATTAATGCGATTCTGGATTCATCCAGATTGGCCCCTCCAAATTTGCCGGGGATATCCATTTCTTTATCATACATGCAATTTAAAACAGATGAATATTCACTTTTCGGAGTAAGTGATATCGATACCTTTTTTGATTATAAACTACCAGGTTGTGGTTTATCCCTTTTCTATAAATTGAAGTCCAAAAAGTACTGGGGTTCCTTTTTGCCCGGGTGTGATGTTTCAACTGGGGGCTTTATGCCTGTGGACCTTCTTGATGATGTTGAACACTTAAGAAAGCTTTTTTTCAGTTCTGAATTTCAATTATCTCATAAAAAAGGCCAGATGATTACCAACCAGTTTTCTGTGAATCATCAGGTTAACCGTATGACAATTTTTTCGAATGAAATAAGTTATGAAATCCCATTTCGGTGGAGAAAAAATTATTGCAGATCCAAATTTTATGGTTTACTGACAATTCCTGGACAGTTTCAATTCAGAGAGATTAAATCAGGGATGAGTCTGTCGAAAATTAGAGTTTCTGATAAATGGTTTCAAAAAGGAATAATTCTGGATGCCTCCTATAATTGGAGATACGACAGAAAGTATTTGAGTTACGTTAAAGGATATACAGATGAATTGATACAAGATTCTACACATCGGTACTTTTTTGATCCTCAGTGCACAGATTCTTCTGATGATTTTGTTTCTGACTATTGGTCTAAACTGCCGTTAAACGATTGGATTGTATTGTCTGAGCGAAGCGTTGATCTGTCTACAATGTTCAGTGGGAATGTAAAAGTGGGAAAATTCTGGAATTTTAATGCAGCAGTTTCAGTAAAAGGCAGAATGTTTTTTGGAAAAACCAGATGGTTCAATGTTGAAAACAATGTAAATAACTTTCTTAAGATTATAAACTCTACTGATTCAATTGATGTGATAGCACTTATTTACGAGAAAAAGAGCGGGCAATTATATTCTCTTAACGGGCCTCTGAGCCAATCGTATACAGATGGAGTACAAAAAGTCTATTATCATCAAAAAAAAAGAATGGATGGTATATTGGGATTTCAGACATCTCTATGTTACAATCGAAAAAAAACAGGTGAGATTTGCATATCAGCTTATCTCAACAGAACTCTTTCAACATTGAGTAAATATGATACAGGGATCCCTCTGCCAGGGTTATGCTGGGGTATTTACAGCTCCTGGAAACCTGCCTTCTGGTTACATCCCTCAAAAAAGGTAAAAAGGGCAAATTGAAGATAGTTAATGTCATCATAGCTTTTGTTTTGCTTGTTAACTGCACCGATGATCTTATCCAAAAGGGAAAAAGGAATCTGGATCTGGGCGATTACCAGAGAGCGGTCTACATTTTCAACAAGGTTGTTGACAGGGATCCGGACTGCTTTGATGCTCGTCTTGGTCTGGGTAAAGCCCTTTTGCAGCAGATTTCAGTGGGTACTCAGCGCGATGAACTATGGATAGCATGTTTGACCAATCTGGAAGCTGCCCGTACTTTAAAACCGGATACATCGATTCAGAAAATACTTTCTGTTGCATGGCACCAGCGGGCAGTCTATTTGCTGGAATGCAAAGATTCGTCAGGTGCATTGCAGTCTCTTTTGAAATCTGTGGAGTATGATAAAACCAATGCTAAACCCCTTAATCTAGCCGGAATCCTCTATTTTAACAAAGGTGATCTGGATAAGGCTTTTACACTGTTTTCACTGGTTACAGATCTGGATACCTTATCTCCATCCGGTTATTTTAATGCTGGAATCGTTTTATGGACACAGGGCGATTGTCCAGGTTCGAAAAGATTATGGCTTGATGCTCTTGTAAGATTTCCTGAAAATAAAGATCTGCTTTATTGGGCTGCTCTGGCGGAGAAAACATGTTCCACAAGCCGATAATTGGACTTTCTGATGATTTTTCCTGTCCCATTGTTCTGGGTGAAGGTATGTATTCGGCTGTTTACAGAGCCTATCAGAACAGTCTTGACAGAATCGTTGCCGTCAAAATTCTTAATACAGATAAAAGTGTTTTCAGACAGATCCATTCTGAAGCCAGGATACTGGCAGCAACCAAAATTCCATGCGTTCCGGTTATCTTTGATGTAAAACAGGAGAAAAAAGCAACGATACTGGTTATGGAGTGGATCAGAGGCATACCTCTGGATCGCTTCTGCAGTCTCAATTCTGATGTACTCTTACGAAAAGTGGCAGCTGCCGGTTTGATTAAATCTCTGTCAATGGTCCATAAGCTGGGTATTGCTCATAGAGATCTTAAACCTGAAAACATAATTCTTAGTCCTGATGGAACAGTTTTTCTGGTTGATTTTGGTTTTGCTGCAGAGTCCGTTCGTCATGAATTTTCAACAGACAAAATCAGTGGTACGCCGCAATTCATGGCTCCTGAATTGTGGAGCTGCAGTGATAAAATTGATTATCAAAAGAGTGACATGTATGCTCTGGGAGCTATTCTTGAGCAGGTCCTGGGTATTGAACTGGTATCTTATCTGTCTGATCTGAAAAATCTTGATCCTGAGAAGCGTCCTGGTGTCGATGAGCTTCTGTTAAAATGGGTTAACCAGGAGACTTCGGCTGATCTGGATGCACTGTATTCAAAAGAGATTTCCTTACTCACATCAGAATATCTTGCGAATAAATATTTTCAGGAGGCCAGAAAATATTATGCTCAAAAACACATAAAGGAATCATATGAAATAATTGCCGAGGTACTGGAAGAAATACCGGATCATATTGATGCTCTTACCATGCTACAATCAATGCAACATGATAAAAAGACTTATAAAAACGGTAAAAACATTTTAGCTGGTGCTTTGGCAGCAGCAATATTTTTAATATTTTATCTGGCATTTGAATTGGGGCGCAGTGTGGAGGATAGATCTTCGGGCTCTACACTTTTACCCACTGATATGGCAGCTAAAGATCGTTTTATAGATATCAGTTCACCGGTTGGTGCTTTATCTGGTGGAATTTATTTGAAAAATGATATGGGTCAATCTCTTATTGAAGGTGAATTCTGCTGCATAGTTCCAAAAGGAAGTGGCATACTAAGAGTTGATGGTGTTGTGTTCAAGAGGGATATCAATGAGAACGATGGGCATGTTTTTATGAGCCTTACTCAGGGAGTTCATTCCATTGAATGGGTTGATTCCATCACTGAACAGACGATCTCGGAATCCGTAAACATTTTACCTTTTGAGAAAAAAAAGATCAGGCTGTTTTTTACTGATGATTTATCTGTAACAGATTAGGAATATTATGGATCAGACCGGTTGCGCATGTCTGGTACGTCTTTCTGACAGGCACTCTTTTCCCCTGATGGAACGTCTCACCACTATCGGTTCGTCAAGGCGAAGTAAAATTAGAATTGATAATGCCGATATTCCATCTCATTGTGCATACATTCTTTTTAACAAAGGCAGTTATTTTCTGCATCCGGTTGATAATGCGTTTCCAGTATTATGTAATGGAAAGCTGCTTGAGGAGCCTGCAGAGCTTTTTACGTCATCGATATTAGAGTTTTCAAAAGAAACATATCTATTTGAAAAGAATAGTCATACTTCTGCAACAAAAGATGGAAATTCTGCTGTATATAAACTGGTGGGAGCGATAAATGCATTTTTCAGAAATGTTAATCCGGAAGCTCGTTTTGAGATGCTTAACAGTATTTCACAGGTTCTCAAATGTGATGGTGCGCGGTTAGTCGTGGAAGAGCAGTTAACAGGTTCCTTTACTACTATAGCCCGCTTCCCTCAATCAAGTGGCCTGGACAGGTTTTCGGAGCGAGCTCTATTATGGGCAAAACAAAAGAGAAAAACGGTACTGATGAATGCCAGTCAGTGGCAGTCTGATAAGCAGCAGGGATCTCTGGAACTCAATAACATAGGATCAATTCTATGTATGCCTATTATTTGTAATCAGGCAATCTGTGGATATCTTTATCTGGATAGACTGGATACACAATCTCCTTTTACAAGTGAAGACTGGGAGATTTGTGATGCAATGGCTCCTATTATAGGTGATTTACTGGCAGTTTATGAGAGAGCGTCAGAGCAGCAGAAAATTCTGGACACGTTACAGAAAACGCATAACGGCAGTTCAAAACCGGTATTGTTTTCATCTAAAAAAATGGCGGAAATTATTAAAACTGCATGTAATTTCGCCAGAACCGATTCAACTGTTCTGCTATTGGGTGAGACAGGATCTGGAAAAGAGGTAATAGCGAGACTGGTTCACAAAAATTCCAATAGGTCTTTAAAACCATTTCTGGTTATCAACTGTTGAAATCAACAGAGCACACCAAAAACAGGGAGCACATACCGCATCGAATCAGCAAGATCCGTCCATATAAGGCTCTTGATTAAAGGCCGGTGGTTTAAATATTGCCCATAAAAGGAAGTACTATGGAATATCTACT
>DATAMG010000043.1:0-9595 GCA_036260705.1 Chitinispirillaceae bacterium
GACCACTGGGATTAAGCTGATAATTGATTTCCTGGCTTATTATAATAGATTAAGATTTAGGCCGGCTTTAAACGGAAAAAGATGGTCCGTCTTTTAAGGAAGGACTCTGCCATAGTGCTTGCCTTCGATTTGTGTTTCTGCCTTATTTTACTGAAATGCATTTGTCTAAAACCAGAAAGAGTACAAGTAGGAGTAGGATAAAACAGTTTTTTTATATTATTGCCAGATTCCTGTTGTCCAATGTATCTTATTGAATTCTCCTTATAAACAGAAATAAACAAATGTATATTCCCTGTAAAAAATTTCTTACCATTTTTTTAATACTGTTGATATCCTGCTCGCCTATCAAGAGATTTGTCAGAGTCAACCCAGATTTTGGGACTATCCGCAGCGATATCGATACTATCTCCGTTTTTAGCGATGCTCTGGTGGCAGTCGATGGGAGACATGATTATTACAGTGTAAAAGCCTCCAGGGCGGTTGATTCTCTTATTCTACTTGGGACTTCTCATATTCTATCCCAAAAAGGATATACAATCAAAACATGGAAACCCTCTCTTATGGGCTCATTTATGGATACAATTTTAAAAGTACCTTTGATGCCCGAGAATTCGATGAACGTAGATACAACTGTTCTGCCGTATTTGTTTCCAAGCCAATTGACACTTGAGCAGTTGTCTGCAGTTAAAAATATAAGCAGAAAGCTCTATGCCAGTGTTTCATTTTCAGAAATCGCCAGACGGAACTCTCTTCCCTTGACCTCATCCATTAAATCCGATCTTGAAGAAATTTCCAATTTAATAAATGGTAACTTTGCATTGTTTATTTTTCATCAGGCAGCAGTAGTCAATCCGGATGTCTGGGCAGCAATAGGGCTGGGCCAGCTTGTATTAACCGGTTTAATATCAGGTGGCAATGTAATGGCAGCAGTTATTAAAAATAGCTACTTTCACACATACTCTATTCTTGTAGAATTATCTTCAGGAAGAATTATCTGGACCAATTACGATAACTCTACTGCAGTTCGAAGTGATACTACCAATAATGACCCTTTGTATAGTTTTTCTAAAGATAACAACAGTGAACTGACTGATTTCGTAAAATCATCTAAAATTCACAGTTACATTTCAAATGGATGGGCCAAATTTAATTTTTCACATTTTCCGGATCGAACCACCTCCAAATATTTCAAAGGGTATTCTATGTTTCGAAAATATCCGGATCAAAATCTTTTCTATAGATTACCAAACATTGCATATCATAAAATTAACCGGGAAAAGATGATCGTAATTGATTCTCTGGTGAATGTATTATCGATTTCTGAGGAAATTCCAATATGGAAGGATACGGATCAGCACACACTGCCATCCAATAAATTAAAAAAATTGAAAGAAATTGATTCCGATATTGATTCTTTTGACAAATATTTCCAGTTGGCCTATCATGACCGGTTAAAATACAGACCAGGTCTGAATGGAAAAATCAAACTTACTTTCACTGCCTTGCCTGGTGGCAAAAACCTAAATATCCAGGTAGTCGAATCTACTCTCAATGATGCTGTTATGGAATATTCAATACCTTATATACTAAAGATGATAAATTTACCTGGTGCCAACTTCAGATCTAAACCGGTGGATGTAGTACACGAGATATCATTTGGTAAACTATGAAACCGTTTCAATAACTTCGAAACGGATTTTAAGAAAAAATAAAAACACGGAATTTCTAAATAATTCTCAGCATAAGCGGCACTTTTCTTAACTTTCTAAATTTTTGCTTACTCTGAGCTTGTCAGTGGAAAAATCGAGTACGATTAGTAATATGTGATTAAAGTACTCTAAACAAGGATAATGGATAAAAACCAGGAGGAAATCAAGCACTTCTATTCCTTCGTGCAGGTGCTACGGATAGCAGGATGACTACGAATAAAAGAAAGAAGAACCTCTGTATTGATGCTGAGCCGAATCCGAAACATCTGGGAGAATGAAAACAAAATATTCGGTTATGGTTTAAAACGGTAATGTTTAATTGACTGAAAACCTTTCCCCAGAGGTGAAATATTGACAAGTTGAAAAATCACCTCCGGGGGAAGGTTATTGCTCCGGCCATTTTTTCCCGATTAACTCCGGCATTTCTGTGGCTATTAAAAATAACCCATTAAAATATTACCCAAAACTTCGGGCCGAGTCTTTGGGAGCCTCAGCCCGACTCTTCGAACTTCCAGGGACAATCTCAAAATACATGCTACAGCTGAGTCTAAGCATGAGGGTAAGTGCATACTGAATATTCGGTTATGGTTTAAAACAGGGTAATACTTAGTTGACGGAAAAAAATATTTTCCCCAGAGGTGAAATATTGACAAGTTGAAAAATCACCTCCGGGGGAAGGTTATTGCTCCGGCTATTTTTTCCCGATTAACTCCGGCATTACAGTTAAAAATTACTTCAAAAATGACGCATGTTTTGGATTCTACTCAGTTCGCATTCTTCGACCGGGCGCAGCAATCCTTTTTGCAATATCTATCTTTTTTCTTTTATTTCTTTAACCATTTGCATATATCCTCTCAATTATTATTTTAAAAACCTATCATATTTGTAATAGAAATTTGCCAGAACTGCTATCAAATCAGAATAAATCAGAATTTTTAATCAGATAACAATTTCTATCCTCTTATCTTTTTGTTTTTCTTCTGATTAAATCTGTCTGGTATTCTTTCGATATCTGTTTCAAATCAATTTTGATTAGATTTTTTCTCATTTTTTAATTTTAAGAAAAACCACCATGAAAATTTCTACCGTTATATGTGAACAGATTGACTCAAATGCTCGTTCAAGAGGAAAAATGTATTCTGACTGGGGATATGCAAAAATCATCTCCACCAACAAAAAAAGCATTGAAGCCAGTGTTTCGGGATCAAACTACCACTCCTATCACGTTTCAATCGCTATCCAACCAGATGAGGTCACAGTAAATTGTAGCTGCCCCTCTTTTGAAACACATGGAGCATGCAAACATATCTGGGCTACCATTCTCACTGCTGAGAAAAACGGGTTTGAATCAGATATCCTTGATAATGATGCTATTTTGATTGAAAACAATATTCATGAAGATGATTCTGCTCTGGAAGAGGCTTTCTTAAACGAACTCGAAAATTCCAGTCTCGATCAACTAACAGACCACATAAATAAATTATCAAAAGAAACTGTTAAAAGAACCGGATATAAAAATGTTTATCAATTTACTACCAAAGGTTCATCAACAAAAAAAAGACCATCGAACTGGAAATCTCTTTTCGCAGCTACAAGCAATTCTGATCATTCCTATTCACAAAAAAATGATTTTATCGGCCGTCGTATTTTTTACGAAATTGAATGTGCAGATACAGTAGGGCTCCATGGTTTATATGTCAACATAAAAACCAGAAGAGTCAAAAAAAATGGTGATCTGGGGCAGCCAATCGATTTTGAGCTCATTCCCGATAATATCAGTCAAATTGAGGATGAAACTGACAGGCAAATACTTTCAATGATTTTAGGAACTAATTCCTTCAGTTATCCAAGATATTCATCTAACACCCTTAACAACACTCTGGCGGATCTGGTCTTTCCAAGAATGTTAGAAACAGGAAAGTGCTTTCTTTCATCACCCATATCTGAAGATTCTCTGTTGCTTCATTATGACAAATCCACAAAATGGGAGTTTACCCTTTCTTTGGAAAAAAGTAAATCCGGATATCAGATAAATCCATCTTTTATCTGCGGTTCTGAATCCAGAAATATTAAAGACGCCCTTTATATCAACAGTATAGGGTATGTATTCTGGGGTGATGGCACTGTCAATCATCTTGATGCTCATAAATTGTATTCCTGGATTAAAAACTTTTTGAAAGAAACATACATAATTCCTATTAGTGAAGCTCACCATTTTATTGTCAATTTTCATGAATTGGAAGACAAGCCGAAATTCACATATCCTGATGATTTGAATGTACCGGAAATCTGTATCGAACCTCAACCGCTGTTAAAGATTCATGGAGTAAGCGATTGGAGAACTACTCTGATGATGGCTGAGCTTAACTTTTTATATGACCAGCATGTTTTCAGGTTCGGGCAGAGTAATAAATCCATTTTTGATTCTGATCAGAATAAACTTTATAGTGTAAATTATACTTATCATAAAAAATGCATAGATCTCCTCCATGAGCTGGGGGTAAAGGAAGATACTTATAACAGTTTTGATTATCTTTTGAATTTCCGCAAGTCCCGGTTCGTTCCGATTATTTCTTCACTCATTAATCATGGGTGGAGAGTCGAAGGCAAGGACCTTCAGTTTAAAAAACCGGGCAATTTTTCTATCTCCGTAAACAGTGGAATCGACTGGTTTGAAGTAAATGGTACTTGCGATTATGATGGCGAAACAGTCAGTATACCTGAAATACTGGAAGCGCTCAGGAAAAAGAAGGAATTTATTGAACTCAGTGGTGGAAAACTGGGGATTCTTCCAACCGAATGGCTTTCCAAATACGGAAGATTGGCATCTATGGGCGAGACCGAAGATGAAACGATCCGATTCAAAAAATCCCAGACACTTCTGGTAGATCTTCTTCTGGCGGATCAGCCGGCCGTCAATTGTGATGAAATTTTTAAATCAATCAGAACATCTCTTCACAACTTCACAGGAATAACTCCTGAAAATGAAAGCGAAAAATTTTGTGGCCAATTGAGAAATTACCAGCGTGAAGGTATGGGATGGCTTGCCTTTCTTAATCAGTTTGGATTTGGAGGCTGCCTTGCCGATGATATGGGTCTGGGTAAAACGATTCAGGTACTTGCGTTTCTTCAAAAGCAGAGTATTACTTCACCTGCATCATTGAAAAAGCCAAATTCAAGTAAAAAGAGATCAGAACCTGTTAAGGTTCCTTCACTCGTGGTCACTCCCCGATCGCTGATTTATAACTGGTTCAATGAAGCATCCAAATTTACCCCTGATCTAAAAGTTCTGGATTACTCACATTCGCAGAGAGCGACCACAAAAGTGGATTTTTCAGAATATGATCTGATTCTGGCAACCTATGGTACTTTGATAAGGGACATCGAGTCGCTTAGTAATTTTCATTTCAATTATGTCATTCTGGATGAAGCACAGGCCATTAAAAACGCCAATACTGTAGCATCAAAAGCGGTACGCCTCTTAAATGGAAATAACCGTCTTGCACTGAGCGGAACACCTGTGGAAAATCATCTCAGTGACCTGTGGAGTATATTTGAATTTCTCAATCCAGGCATACTGGGTACGGCATCGGTCTTTAAAGGAGCTAAGAAGGATAATTCACCAGATGAAATTGAATGTGAACTATTGAGAAAGGTACTGCGTCCTTTTATTCTGAGGCGTACAAAATCCCAGGTAGCAGTTGATCTTCCGGTAAAATCGGAAGAGCTTATAATCTGTGAAATGGAGCCGTTACAAAGAAAACAATACGATCAGCTCAAAGAGTACTATAAATCATCTCTGCAGAAAAAAATCAAACAATCCGGATTGAACCGCTCAAAAATCCATATCCTCGAAGCGCTGCTTAGGTTACGTCAATCGGCATGCCACCCTGGACTCATAGATAATAATCTTTCGTGTATTACAAGTGCAAAACTGGATACTTTAATCGCCCAATTAACAGAGCTGAAGGAAGAGGGGCATAAGAGTCTTGTCTTTTCCCAGTTTACATCGATGCTGGCCATTATTCGCGATAAACTCGATGAATCCAGAATTAAATATGAGTATCTGGACGGCAGTACACGTAACCGTCAGGAAGTTGTTGATCGTTTTCAGAATGAACCTGATTGCAACACTTTCCTTATCAGCCTGAAAGCGGGTGGAGTGGGCCTCAATCTTACAGCCGCAGAATATGTATTTATTTTTGATCCCTGGTGGAACCCCGCAGCAGAGATGCAGGCTATTGACAGGACGCATCGAATTGGTCAGACAAAGCCGGTTTTCGCTTATAAACTCATTTGCAAGGATACGGTTGAAGAGAAGATAATCGAATTGCAGAAGTCCAAGCGTTTTCTGGCTGAATCGGTTATTACCACTGATGAGTCGGTGCTCAGTTCGATTACTTCAGAGGAACTGGAGTTGCTTTTGAGTTAAGGGTAAAGGGCACCGGCAAATTTTATAAACTAAATTTTCTATTTACTTCAATTGAATTCATGCAGCGTTGATTCATTGCCTGGTTATATGGAAACTTTCATCTATTCCACATTATCCGCAATTTTTGATTATTATCAAATTGTTCCAGTTTTAACTGCATTATTTATCATGTTTAAATTAAGGTGATAGCTAAAAAATTGACTGTTTCAACCATGTTTGAAGCGCATTATTAGGGCCGAGATAAGGAGCTTTTCATGACTACTGTTTTGCTTATCATTATTTATATTGCCTTTATCAGTCTTGGGTTGCCGGATGCACTTCTTGGTGCAGCCTGGCCTGCAATGCGACCAGATTTCGATATCCCGGTCAGTTTCGCAGGGATGCTTCAGGTGATTATCGCCGGTAGTACAATTGTATCAAGTATGAACGCCGGCCGTGTTCTGCACCGCTTCGGTACCGGCAAGGTAACCGCGTTCAGCGTTGGGATGACCGCTTTTGGGCTTTTGGGATTTGCGATTTTCCCTTCATTTTGGTGGCTTCTCATTGCTGCGGTTCCGCTAGGTCTGGGTGCAGGCGCAGTTGATGCAGGGCTTAATGCATTTGTCGCAGCACACTATCAATCCAGGCACATGAGCTGGCTTCACAGTTTCTGGGGAGTTGGGGCTTTATCTGGTCCGCTCGTCCTGGCTATCATGTTAAGGAATAATTTTTTCTGGCGCAGCGCATATCTCTCAATTGGTATTTTTCAATTGGTACTGGTTGTCCTTCTTGTTTTTTCTGTTCCGCTCTGGAAGAAGGTTGCTTCGCAATCCGGTGTTGATACACTGGAAAAATCAGCCAAGCACCCATCTCTCGCACAGGTAATCGGTATTCGCGGAGTACCTTTCGCCCTGGTGGCGTTTTGGTTTTACTGCGGCATAGAGGCTTCCATGGGATTGTGGGGTGGAACGTATTTGACGGCGGTAAAGGGATTTGGTACCGCGACTGCTGCTTCATGGGTTTCTGCGTTTTTTGCATGCATTACCGCAGGCCGTTTTTTAACCGGGTTTGCAACCATTAGAATTAGTAACAACAATCTCATCTGCTGGGGTACGTTAATTATTCTATCCGGAATCATTCTGATACTAACACCGCTTCCGATAGCCTTCACGCTTGCTGGTTTCCTGCTGGTAGGCTTCGGCTGTGCACCGATATTTCCTTGTATGCTGCATGAAACACCGATTCACTTTGGCAGTACGCATGCGCAGTCGGTAATGGGTGTGCAGATGGCCTTCGCCTATATGGGCACAACTTTTCTTCCACCGATGTTCGGGCTAGTTTCCTCGATGACAAACCTCGCGCTTTTTCCGGTATTCTTGCTTGTGTATATCTCTATGCTTATGATCAGTTCCGAACGATTGCGGAAAATCCGTGCGGAGAGTTGAGCTTTAGTGGTTGTATTGATCTTTGTCCTCTATCGTCAGTAATTTATATTTATAGTACGCAGTCTTGTGCTGAGTAGATTGAATTCGCTTATTGACCTATGAAGTCGAGGCATCTTTTTAAGGAAATATATGAAGATTTTTATTATCGTAATGATATTTCTTGGTGTTTTTGAAATTATTTCAAATCTATTTCATATATCAAAGAAAACTGTAACTGATATTGGAAAATCGGGTAAAAAACAACATCAAGAACTTGATTTAAAATTATCTGACACTCACTTTTTTTACAAAGTAATAATCATGTTTATTTTTGGCATACTTTTATCTATTACTTCACTTCTTGCATTATTGAATGTTTGGGTCATATCATTGTTTTTTATATTGATATTATTTGGTTTATATGGAATATTTCAAGCAATTTTCTATCGGAAAAGCATTAAAGCCTGGTCTGCAATGATTGTGTATAATATTCCATTGATTATTTACATATTTTTGATTCATTAATATACGGGCTCACAACAGCGCATATGGCCTGCACTCCTTTTAGTCGCTTCGAACTTCACCACATTTTCAACTCAGCTATCACCCTGTGGTGAAAACGTCATATATGCGCATGATTTTGGATAACATTGCTAACTTGGCGATGTTTATTGAGTGGCCAGGCAATACAGTCCGACACATAGAAATAACATAAATTTTCAGAACAAGACTCTATTACTGGTCTATCAAAAAAGTGGGAGAATGAGCAATAATTGGCGAACGTTTGATCGTATCTGGAAGGAATTCTTCGGACTTAAAAGAAATATAATTCGAACTTTTAGGTGGGGCCGCATGGCTGGCTTTCGTGAGCCTGAAATCCCAGGCATCACGAAGGCCAAATGGTGAGATCACTATAAAGCAACCTATTCTTTCATAAGGCTGTTCTGCTCAACCTGCACGCGGGAATCAGAGCAGAATGTGCAGTTCGTACCGTAGAAATACTTGCGGTTTGCAGTATCGCCCATCAGATGAATTCTGAACCATGCAGCAGCGGAGGAAAGCGAAACACCCTTGGCCCCCTGATAGACCCAGCTACCGTGATCCGCGTTCAGCTCGTTGATGAAGATGGCAGGCTGATTTTTGACAGTGAGGAAAACATCCTTGACGCCGGGGCACTTTACTGTACCGTCTTTCCCGCCGCAGAAAAACAAAATCGGGGTGTGAAGGCCGTTGATCGGATTGGTGCCGCAAATCGTGGCCAGAGCCTTGTAACGAGGGTCGGCTGCGGACTTGCAGGTTGACATACCGCCAAACGAGTGGCCAAGCTGGCCGATCTTATCTGTATCTAAACGATGATAGTAGGGACTGCTCGGGTCCTCATTCTGCTCGATTATCCAGTCCATGCCCACGATCGTGGGGAGAGGATCGCCTGAGCCTGTGGCTGTACTGAGAGAAGCCACCACCACAAAACCGTGTGAGGCGAGGTGATTCATCATGGGTAAATACTGTCCACACCACTTATTGTTGCCCGCATCTGTGACACACTTCGGGGGATTAGGCTCGGGGTTATCCGTGTACCCATTCGCCCATATGAGAATGGGGTGTAAGTACCCGCTGGTTGCAAGATTTTTGGGGCGATAAACGTTGAATCGTTTCTGTTCACCGTATATTGGATCATCGGCAATACCCGCCAGAGGCCCCACATTTTTATCAGCTGCAACTTCGAACGGACCCGCAGCAGTGGGATTGGCCGTGGGCCATTCCTTGCCAACCAGGTTTGAATCCAGAGTAATATTCTGTTGCTGATTATCCAGTGAGGAAATCTCAACTGACTTTGGTTTGAAACCGGTTGCGGTTACTTTGAGAGTATCGACAACAGCCGCCATCATCTTCAAGCCGCTATTACTGGAAATTGCAGATTTAGTGCTCATGGGAGTTAAACCATAAAATCCCTCCTCAAAGGCCATATATCTAAACGATGCTTCCGACCTGCCAATTGCAGCTTTGACAACAAGGACTTTGGCGGCTTGGCAATTTCTTGAGATATCGTA
>DATAMG010000044.1:0-10463 GCA_036260705.1 Chitinispirillaceae bacterium
TAGAAGCCACAAGGCATCTGGTGGCCATAAATGATACTGGAATCCAGCCATGGAAACTTATCTTTTCTTTTTCACGTGCTCTTCAGGATTTAACTCTTGAAACCTGGGGTGGAAAGAAAGAGAACTTTTCTGAAGCTCAAAAGATATTCCTGTTCCGTGCGCAATGCAATAGTGCTGCCTGCCGGGGTGAATTCATTAATCAGGTCAAGCCAGAATAAAATTAACATAAGGAGATGGCAAGATGCGCTCAATCTGGTCCGGAGCACTGAGTTTTGGGCTTATCTATATTCCAGTCAAGCTTTACGATGCAACCAGAACTCATACCATCGATTTTGATCTTCTCCGCCGCTCCGATCACTGCAAAATTCATTATGCAAAAGTGTGCAGGGAAACTGGTGAAGAAGTCCCCAAAGAGGATATTGTCAGAGGATACCAGTACCGAAAAGGAGATTATGTTATCGTTGATGATGAAGATTTTGCCAAAGCAAATGTTCAAAAAACCCAAACCATAGAAATCGTTTCTTTCATAGATTACTCAGAGATTGACCATACATACCTTGAGAAACCCTATTTTCTTGAACCAGTAAAAGAAGCAAAAAAAGCTTATGCATTATTGCGGGAAGCATTGCTGCACAGTGGCAAAGCCGGAATTGCCCGCTATGTCATGCGCAGACGAGAGCATATGGCGCTTATTAAACCGGATGAATCGGTGTTGTTTTTAAACAACATGAGATTTGCAGATGAATTAAGAACATATTCAGAACTTGATTTGCCCCAGAAAGGTATAGAGTCAGTTTCAGAAAAAGAGCTGGATATGGCTCTTAAACTGATTGACCAGCTAACAGAAAAATGGAATCCGCAACAATATAAAGATACCTATTATGAAGATTTGAAAGCATTTCTTCAGCAAAAAATAGAGGGAATAATTCCAGCACCGGTAATGCCTCAAAAAGCACCGGCTTCAGTAACAGACCTTTTCAACAAGTTAAGTGAGAGTCTGAGGATAGCCAGAGAAAAAGAAAAAAAGGCTGCATACATTGTATGGATTCGCTTCATGAATATCAAAAAAAACGTAACCTGCACCATTCTGGTGAACCGATGGCAATGCATCAGTTCTCAGATACCGCTTTACGGTTTGTGATTCAGAAACACCAGGCATCTCATCTTCATTACGATCTTCGCCTTGAGTATGAGGGTGCACTAAAAAGCTGGGCAATTCCCAGGGGACCATCACTGGATCCGTTACAAAAAAAACTTGCCATTATGGTTGAAGACCACCCTCTGGAATACCGCAATTTTGAAGGTAATATCCCTGAAGGTAATTATGGTGCAGGAACGGTGATGATATGGGATGAAGGCACATATCAGATTCCAGGAGCCAGAGACAAAAGCGAAGCAGAGAGGATCCTGAAAGAGTTTATTGAAAAAGGCCACTTAACTTTTAATATAGAAGGCAGAAAACTTAGAGGAGTGTTCCATCTGGTGAAACTTCACCGTTACAATTTGCCAAACGGCTGGCTTCTTATTAAAAAGCAGGATATATATGCTACAGAAGTCCCCATACCCAATGATGACAAATCTGTTCGAAGTGGCAGAACAATGGAACAGATTAAAAGAAATGAACCATCAGAAAAGTTCTACTCCAATCCGGATTTAAACACCGGCAATATTCGTGGTGCAAAAAAAAGCAGTTTTCCCACAGGACCATTACACCCAATGCTGGCGAAACTTATCGACCAACCCTTTGACAGAGAAGGCTGGATTTTTGAGATTAAATGGGATGGGTACCGGGCTATCGCAGAAATCAGAAACAATTCTGTGCAATTATATTCCCGAAATGGGGTAAGCTTTTTGAATGATTATGACTCTGTGATAAATGATTTGAAAAAAATAGATTTCGAAGCAATATTCGATGGTGAAATTGTGGTAGTGAGTACCGATGGAAAAGCGGATTTCAATCTTCTACAAAATTATGGACGAACCAAAGCAGGTGTTCTGCTTTATTTTGTTTTTGACATACTTTATCTGCAGGGCTATGATCTGCGTTCCACTCCTCTTATACAAAGAAAGTCTTTACTCAAGCAGGTCCTTCCTGCATTGGATCATATCCGTTATAATGAACATATTGAACAGAATGGAATTGCTTTTTATAAGCTGGCCCTGGAAAACAGAATCGAAGGTATAATAGCAAAAGATCAAAACAGCCCATATATGGAAGGTAAGAGGTCCAATTATTGGCAGAAAATTAAAATTTCAATGCAGCAGGAATTTGTGATCGGTGGTTTCAGTCAATCTAAAGCTGGTCGAACCGGATTTGGTGCTCTTCTGATAGGAGTATATCAAGATAGCGAGTTGGTTTATACCGGAAGTGTAGGTGGTGGCTTCTCCAATGATGAACTGCCTCTTGTTAGGCAGCGTTTAGAAAAGTTAAAAAGTAATCGCTGTCCTTTTAGCAGAGTTCCTGATTTTAACAATAAAGTCACCTGGGTTAATCCGGAAATTGTATGTGAAGTCAAATTCGCTGAATGGACATCGGAAGGTTTATTACGTCAACCAGTGTTTTTGGGCTTTAGAGAAGATCTCTCCGCCACAGAAGTAAAAAGAGAATTACTGCAATCATTGAATGAATCCGAACCTCAATATTCTGCCAAACCATCAGATGAGTCAATCACAACTATTGAAAGTAGAATTCTCAAATTAACCAATCTCAAAAAGGTTTATTTCCCATCTGATAATATTACTAAGGGTAAGATCATAGAGTATTACCGTAAAATTGCCAGTATTATTCTCCCCCACCTCCAAGATCGCCCTATAGCTTTACATCGATTTCCTGATGGTATACACGGAAAAGCATTTTTTCAAAAAAACATTGAAGATGCTCCGCAATGGGTTTCCACAGTCACAATTTTATCCGATTCCAGACAAATCTGCTACATTCTATGTCAGGATGAACCGACACTTGCCTATATAGTAAACCTGGGATCTATCGAAATCAACCCATGGAGCTCACGATTAAACAGTATTGATTTCCCGGATTATATGGTCATCGATTTGGACCCGTTGGAATGCTCTTTTAAATACGTTATAGACTGCGCATTAATGATTCATGAGATCCTGACGTCTATCGATATGCCACATTATGTCAAGACCTCAGGAGCTACCGGACTTCACCTTTTTATACCTGTTGGCGCCCATTACTCTTTTGAACAGGTCCGTCAGTTTACCTTTATTGTCTGTACGCTTATTAATAAAAAACTTCCATCTATCACAAGTCTTGAGAGAGTTCCCCAAAAACGCATAGGGCGGGTCTATCTTGATTATCTGCAGAATTCCAGGGGAAAAACGATGGTTGCCCCATATTCTATCCGTCCTATAGAAGGAGCACCGGTGTCAACACCTCTTTTATGGGAGGAGATCAATTATCAACTGAAGCCAGACCAGTTTACAATTAATTCCATTTTACCTCGTATCAGAAACTATGGAGATATTTGGAAACCTGTGATTGGCAAGGGCGTTGATTTGTTGAACTCTTTAAATCATCTGGCAGCTCTTTTCTAAAAACATGATCATTTGGCAGATTAGAGATCATCATTGGTAATGGAGCTTAAATGTAAAATGATAAAAGTAGACTCAATAATTCTGGCACACAGGACAATTCAGGGAAGTCAAACAGGAGCAGAATATGAATATTCTGCCATGCGTTTGATAAGTGGTAAACCGGTACTGGAATGGACTATAGATGCATTGTGCGGGTCCGGATCTATTAAAAAAATTACAGTTATCGGTCCGGATGAACTGGATAACCTGCTGTGCATGCGTTATGTGGACAGAAGGATTCCTCCTGAGTCAATTTCTGGGAAATTGACCTTTCAACAGATTTTTCCATTGGAAAAAAACCAAAATTCCACCCCTGGATATCTGATTGTGCCATCTGAAGCAGTTCTTCTCAGTTCTTCCACAATCAACCAGATACTTTTTCAATTCGGCCACGATACTCACAATCTATTCTTTCCGGTTACCAGTAGTTCATATCAGAATCATTTTCCACATTTGAATTCAGAGCAGGTTCATCTAACCAATGCTAACATAATACCAGGTTATCTTGCATTATTTCGTGATGCCAAATATCTGGCTGCAGCTTTTAACTTATTGGATAAATTCCATCTGCATGAAAACCTTTTTGACAATTCCGGAATCAGCACTTCCATATTGGAATCAACTACAAACCTGGATGATCTCTCGATTCGATATTTTGAAAGCAACGATCCTTCAGTTGTATTTGCTGCCTTTACCGATGAAGATATTGAATATGCCCGCAATTCTCTTCGGCAGCCTTTTTCCACACCATTTTCCAGAGTAAAAGTAATTTTGAATCCCGGTTCCGGAAAAAGCTCAGTCAGTCGAAAATTTCTGAAGTTTTTTGCAGGAAGCTGGAAATATAAACACAGGAAAACATCAGCTGATTATGCTGAGCACATTACAAGTACACTGAAGCAGATGGGCATGGAGGCAGAAATAATTGAGAGCACCAGCTCAAAGCATGCAGAAGAAATCGCCCGCGGATGTGGGAAAAATGGAGATGATCTGGTAATTGCAGCTGGTGGAGATGGCACTATAAATTCTGTAGTCAACGGTTTAGCCGGATCTCAAACGGCATTGGGAATAATTCCTATCGGTACAATAAATCTCTTTGCATTGGAGTTAGACATTCCCACTGATATTGATTCAGCCTGCCAAATTATCGGGCATGCCAGAATCAAAACTATCGACCTGGGGAAAGTAAATGATAGATATTTTACCAGTTTATGCGGGATCGGTTTTGATGCAGATGTAATTAGCCGCACCAGATCCTCAATGAAAAAATTGTTGGGTGCAGGAGCATACATTCTTAATGGAATTAAAGCACTTTTCAGATATCCGTTCAAGTCGATTCAACTTTGCATTGATCAAACAAATCCTGAAACCGGTTATATTGTCATAATTGGTAATGGTAAATACTATGGCCCCTCAATGCTGATTGCACCTGAAGTTAGTTCTCATGATGGTCTTCTGGATATAGTCATTTTCAAAAAGAAAGATGCACTTAGTCTGTTACGTTATGTATGGGAATTACATAAAGGTGATCTGACAGCTCTTCCTGATGTAGAACATTTTCATGGAAAAAACATTTCCATTGGACGTCAAGGACGCCACAAATTACATATTGATGGAGAATATTACGGAAGAACTCCGGTCGAAATATCGGTTGTTTCATCGGCACTGAAAGTGGTATGTTGACAATCATAGTTAAAAGGGAACTTCAACTTTGATATTCCATTAGTTTTGGTAGCAGATATTTTCTATTTTTTGCAAATTAAAACGAGTTTTTTTCAGCAATACAACCGGCTAAAGGAGTTCTCGGAATGGCTGAATTGAAATCAGCTGCAATTTTTGATCTTGATGGAACATTGATACCGCATACCAGTGCTGAAAAAACATTTCTATTCTATATGCTTCGAAATGGTATTCTTTCCCCCATAAATCTGGTTCAAATGCTCACAGCAATATGGAAAGTCAAAGGAAATCTGCATGCTATTACCAGAATTAACAAGGCATATTTAAAAAACAAAGATACAGATAAACTGCACAATATTGCCCGGCAGTATTTTGAACCGCGAATTGAGAGTTTCGTTTTTATCCAAATGCATGAAATAATTGAGAAGCATCGCCAAAAGGGTGATCTGCTATTGCTGCTTACAGGGACTTTGGATTTAATTGCAGCATGTTTTGTCAGAAAGCTTGAATTTCATGGCTATAAAGCTACCATGCTGGAAACCTGTATGGGTAAATATACTGGAAATGTATGTGGAATCATGCCCTATGGCATAGGAAAGCTGGAAGTACTCAGAGAATTGAAAAAAGAGCACCAGTTCGATCTCAACAAATCATATCTTTATGCGAATGTATATTCTGATCGTTTTGTTATGAACGCAGTTGAATATCCAGTTGCTGTAAACCCGGACAACAGACTTCGAAATTATGCCCTGCGCTTCGATTGGGATATTATCTATGTCTAACCCAGACAGATGAATTAAGCTGCCTTTAACCGGGTGAAACAGTTTTTTATGATAGCTATGGTGAAATAAGAACTACAATTTTCCGCTTTCGGTATTTTTGCCCGAATAGCGCAAGAATCACCCACAACGATTCCATTCATATTTCTTTTAAAAGGATTCGAACATGCCCAATAGATACGATTTTAAGCAACTTTGGGGAAAAAGATAGTTTGGCATAGCCATTGCTATATTCTTATATCAGGTGTTATGCCATGAAGAATGGCAGATGTGTGTGATGATGATGGGGTATCAGGCGCAAGCCTGAGGACAAAGGGAACCGAAAGGTTCCCTTTGTTTTTTTATTGCTGTTTTTCAGCTGTTTTTTTCTAAAGACTTCTTTATAGCTTCATATGCCTTCTGGCAGATTTCGGATTTAGTGCTTTGCTGAGAGATATCTATTGGATTACCGATTTCCAGATAGATTTTGCCAGGATTTATTCTGAGAGATTTTTTGGGCAATCGCAGCATTGCATCTTTAATTACCAATGGAACAACCTGAACCCCAGCCTGTAGAGCAAGAGAAAAGCTGCCCTGCTTGAATTCTCCTACTCTGCCATCGTTGCTACGGGTGCCTTCGGGGAAAAGTATCAAGGAGGTATTAAGTTTCTTGAGCTGATTTACAGCTTTATCTAAAGACTGTTTGGCTTTACGCGGGTTTGATCTATCGATGCATATATGGCCCATTGCAGAAATGCCCCAACCAAAAAACGGAATAAGGAACAATTCTTTTTTTGCAATAAAGCTGACATAATGCTTTAATCCTGCAATGATAGCAGGAATATCGAGTGCGCTCTGATGGTTGGAGACAAAAACGTAGCGCTTAGCAGGATCAAGTTTGCCCAGACCATTCACTTCAATTTTTACTCCACCAATCCATAACAGGTGAATTACCCATAATCGACCGATGTACCTGGAAAACGAAGGAGCAAAAAAGCTAAATACAATACATCCAATACCATAAATTATCGTAGAGCATACCACCCAAAACAAAAAAGCCGGTATTCGGATTAAATCGGTAACAGTCAGGCCGCGTTTTTTCCGATCCATACGTTTTCCTTTCCAATTTTTTCTCGTAATTCCTTTATAATATCAGGCGCAGCACTTACCTTAAGATTTTTAGACCGAATTTTGCACTCACTCTGATCTGCTGTTATAATGTGGATTACCAACGAACATTCACCTTTCATGTTTTTACATTGTTTGTAAATATCTTGTACAAATTGCTTCTCCAAAGCCTGAGTATTAAGCCGGATATGAACGCTGCGAGCTAATTTATCCCTGCTTTCTGAAAGAGAAATACAATTCTCCACTCTCAATTTTGGCTTGTCTTCACCATCCCGTTTACTTATCTGGCCATGAACCAAAACCATATTATCCAACGCAAGTAGATGACGGAACTTTTCATAGGCATCACCGAATACAAGAAGCTCTATAGAGCCGTTAAATTCTTCAAGTTCCAGAAATGCCATACTTCTGCCATCACGCTGGGTATGGGTTTTAAGGCTGGTGATAAGTCCTCCAACAGTTACAGCTGCAGAATCCTTTATTTCAGCCAATGATTCTGAATTTAAGGAAATCGTAGAGAATCCTTTTATCTCATCTTTGAATCGATCAAGAGGATGCCCGCTGATATAGAAACCTAAAATTTCCTTTTCCCTTTGAAGTAACTGGTTGTAAGGCCAGGGAGGAGTATCTGATAATGATGGTTCGGGAATTGCAGTTTCAACCGTGGCCTCTGAACCTGCAAAAAAACTTTCGAAAAGGTTAACCTGTCCGGAAAGACGCTCTTTCTGAAAACTTCCTCCATATTCAATGGCCTTATCGATCGCCTCGAAAAGTTGTGCCCGTGTTCCATGAAAACAGTCTAAAGCTCCGGCACAGATTAGTGATTCCAGGCATTTTTTATTAACCACTCTTAAGTCGACAGCTTTTGCCAAATCAAAAATGGAACTGAATTTTTCCTTTTTTGAACGTGCCTCAATAATTGATTCGCCACCTTTACCCACATTCTTTATGGCACCCATACCCAGACGGATATTTCTGTTGTCAATACTACACTCAATATCACTTGAATTAACATCTGGTGGAAGAATTTTGATACCCATTCGTTCTGCTTCATTTTTCATTATCAGGAAACCATCCTGGTTTCCTATCCATGATGTTAAGTTTGCAGTCATATATTCAAGTGGATAGTGAGCTTTGAGATATGCAGCCTGATATGAAACATGAGCATAAACGGTAGCATGAGCCTTATTAAACCCATATTCGGCAAATTTAGCCATCAAATCAAAAACATCTTTGGCAATCTTGGAATCGATACCTTTTGCGACTGCTCCATCCACAAATTTTTTCCCCATCTCCTCCATTACATCTGCCTTTTTCTTTCCCATGGCTTTCCGCAAGACATCTGCCTGTCCTAAAGTAAAGCCACCCATTTTCTGGGCGATTCGCATTACCTGCTCTTGATAAATAATAACACCGTAAGTGACATTCAGAATCTCAGCAAGCATGGGGTGAAGATAAACCACCTCTTCTATTCCATGTTTTCGATGAATATAGGTATCGATGTTATCCATTGGTCCCGGACGATAAAGAGCTGTCATAGCAATTAGATCTTCGACACAAGTTGGTTTGAGCTTACGCAAATAATCCTGCATACCATTGGATTCAAACTGAAACACTCCGGTAGTTTCCCCTTTACCAAAAAGTTCATAGGTATTAGAGTCTCCATCCTGAAGTTTCCATAAATCGATTTTTTTCTGATGATATTTCTGTATCAGACGAAGAGTTTCCTGTAAGACTGTCAAGGTACGCAGACCAAGAAAATCCATCTTGATAAGGCCCACCTTTTCAACATAATTCATATCGAATTGAGTCATCACAATATCTGCACCAGGCTGTTTGAAAAGAGGTGCCCAATTAACAACATCTGCCGGTGCGATTATCACTCCACCAGCATGCATTCCCGCCTGTCTGCAAAGTCCCTCAAGAACTCCGGCATGACGAAACAGCTCGGTGTATTGTGGATTGTTCTTGATAGTCTCAACCAGTTCATTATTAGCAGAAAGTGATTTCTCCAGATCCTTTTCATTTACCATTGCAGAAAGTCTGTTTGCATCAGCGACAGAAATTCCCATTACTCTGGCCACATCCTTTACCACCATTTTGGCTTTCATTCTGCCAAAATTTATGATCTGACAAACAGCATCGCGTCCGTATTTCTGAATAACATAATCAATGACCTTATAGCGGTCGCGATCTGCAAAGTCTATATCAGCATCAGGCATGGACACACGTTCAGGGTTGAGAAATCGCTCAAAGATCAAATCAAATTTAATGGGATCGACACTGGTAATTCCTATAACAAAAGCAACCAGACTCCCAGCTGCAGAGCCCCTGCACCCTACCATAACCCCCATTTTTTGGGCAGCTGAAACAAAATCTCTCACAATGAGGAAATAGCCGGCAAAGCCCATGGAGCAAATTATCTGCAGTTCATAATTGAGTCGTTCCTCCAACACCGGGGTAATCTCGGAGTACTTTTCTTTGACCCCCATTCTGGCCAATGCCCCAAGAAATTCTTCCGGATTTGAGAAGCCCTGAGGGACCTCTGGTACCGGAAGTTGAGGTTTGGCTTTAACTGACACATTACACCTTTCCGCAATATCAACAGTATTACTGATAGCCTCTGGTATTTCAGGAAATAAGGCAGCCATCTCTTCTGTAGACTTGAAATAAAGCTGATTCGTAGGAAAACGAAACCTTTTGGGGTCACTAAGAGTTGTACCGGTTTGAATGCAAAGAAGCAGTTCATGGGATTGAGCATCTTCCTTACGAAGGTAATGTGCATCATTAGCCACTATGAAAGGCACACCCATCTGTCTGCCAAGAGTAATCATTTCTTCATAGGCATTTTTTTCATCTTCCATACCATGGTTTTGGAGTTCAAAAAAGAAGTTTCCTTCTCCAAAAATTGACAGGTATTGTTCAGTTATTGCCTTTGCCTGGTCACGATTTCCCTGAAGCAAAGCACGTGGAATTGCACCGGCAACACATGCAGATGTACAGATCAATCCTTCACTGCATTGTTTGAGGATGTCGATATCTATTCGGGGTTTATAATAGAAGCCCTCGGTATATCCCACACTGCTTAAACGCATCAGATTTTTCCATCCGACATTATTCATAGCCAGAACAAAATCAAAGAAAATGTTTTACCTTAAAAAAATCCGTAAGATTGGAGTTTTACAAAGATGAGCGGTAAGTTTGTACATCTTCATACTCATACTGAATACAGTTTTCTGGATGGTGCAATACGAATAAAAGATCTGGTAAAAAAAACTGTTGAATTTGGTATGTCGGCAGTGG
>DATAMG010000046.1:0-33718 GCA_036260705.1 Chitinispirillaceae bacterium
AAAGAAGGTATTGAAGTACTGATCAGAGATCAATGCTTTGGGGGCGGAATAATTCAGAATATCTCAACTGATGACCTCAATGTCTTAGAGAAAAAATATCAGATTGCAGAAAACCAATATATTATAAAGACAACAAAGGAAATAAATGAAGAGACAAGGAATGCTATTATAGAAATATTATATAAAAACACGTTTTATCACCTTAGATTGTGTCACGAGTTGAAAGCTTTAAAATAGGAAAATGTTAAAGATAGCCCCAAAAGAACCTATTTGCAATATTTTGTAGATGTCAGATGAAAAATGTAACTGTCACCAAATGACTCAAGTTCGAATGTTAAGCAACTATCAGTGACATTAATAGAAAAATATTATGATGAATGGAATGCTTGAAGTAAATGGTAGAGCCCTTAACGGTGGTTTGATGAATGCTCCAAAACTCTTTAATAACAAAGTGTATCGCAAAACAACCAAATCTACCCAGACAATTCATCAGTTATTAAAACATGTTCGGAAAAAAGGTATTAATTGGGTACCTGAGCCAATTTCCTTTGATTCTGATACTGAAGTACTATCCTTCATAAAAGGTGAAGTACCACATGATATGCCTGAGTGGATATGGAGCCGGAATATCTTAATACAGATTGCAACCCACATAAGAGATTGGCACGATGCAACAACAGATTTCAAGTTTGACAACGCACACTGGAGCTTTAATACTGATACTGAATATCAAGTGATCTGCCATAATGATTTTGCGCCTTATAATTGTGAATTTGAAAAAAAAGTTTTTACCGGATTAATTGATTTTGACTTGTGTGCACCAGGCAGCCGATTATGGGATTTGTCTTATACTGCATACAGATTTATACCAGTTATACCATATACTGCTATCGAGGAAGGCGAAGAAAAATCACCATTTGACATTGTTGAACTGAATAATAGGATAGAAATATTTTTACAAGCGTATTCAAAAAAGCAACCACACTACGAGTACACAAGAGAGGAATTACTATTAATGATAACAAAAAGGCTTTCAGCAATATCAGAATGGATTAAAAATTTTTCAGAAGAGACAAAAAATGATGTTTTGATGAAAAACGCATTAATGTATAAAAGACATTCAAGTTGGATTCTGGGAATTATTTCGAAATAAATGACAAAACCGAAAGATGATGTTGATAACAGACCAAGGCTCGTAAAGAATCGTTGGATTTTTCGAGAACAAGATTTTTCAGCAAATACTTAAATTCCAGAATCATGTTCAAGGGTATTTTGGGAAGCCCGATGGCCCGATATTTTCATTCAGGACACGCCGTGATATATTGCGGGGTTGGCAGATAATGTCAGTTTCTATGTTACCGCCTCCTAATCATTTCAATTAAATATTAATCCGTTTATTTTATCAGCTCTTAAGTTAAAATGTATTGTTTTTCTATTAAAACTCATCTGTTTCTTAAACCTCTGCGCCTCAGCCTGCCCTCCGCACGAAACGTGCTTCGGAAGGCGGGCGTCTCTGCGTGCGACTATCCCTTTTCCGGATTCCGGAAATTATCTCACGCAGAGGTGGAGCTTAAAATATTTCAACCCAGTGAAGCTGCATGCTGGACTCTATTCGAAAAAGTATGAATAGTCTTGATATTTCTGGTGTTTAACAAGGAGATAAGATCTTCGAATGCCTTACCAACCATCATCGGATCGTGAGCATCTGAACCAATGGTTACAGGAGCATTGTATAACTGGAGCTGGTCGACCAGAAATATGAATGGGTCGAAATCATTTGCAAAATAATTGGTCCTTGACCAGATATAGCCATTGGCATTGATTTCAATGCAACGGTTAAGACGGGCAGCTGTATAAACAATATCAGCTACTTCCTGTAAAATAAGATCATGAGAATTTGCAGGTAAAGCAATGTGTCTCCAGATAAAGTCCAGATGTGCCAGAGAATCACAAAATGGAGACTGTAATGCCTGGCGGGCAAGTCTGAAGTATTCCTTGTAAAATGGAAGTGTATCGGTATCTTTGGAATACAACGATAGATGTTGCCAGCTGAATCTGGGCATACAATGAATGGAGCAGAGAATAAAATCAAATTTAAAGTTATCAAGATAAGGCCTGAGAAGCTCCTCTGCACCTTCGATGTAATCCACTTCCAGGCCGATTTTTATGGAAATTTCCTTTTGATAGATCTCCTGCAGATCGGAAAGTTCGGAAAAATAACGGCCGATATTCCTTTCGTTCATGCCCCAGTCCCAGTACCGGTGTTTCTGGGATTTACTCAGATAATATCTTCCCAGATGATCGGCAAAGCAAATTTCATGTAAACCAGATTGTATTGCTGATTCCACGTACTGAATTATTTTACCGTGGGCATGGCCGCAATAGGGTGTATGTACGTGATAATCTGCTAACATCAAAGTTTCCTATACGGTCAGCTCAAATTTGGCGGCATTGCCAAATACTTCAGAACGTTCAAGTAATGGTTCGATATATTCATCGATGAATTCTCTTACCTGGAAAGGTGCTCTTCCTACAAAATCAGAGACATTGAGCAATGCGTCAAGATCGCTTTTTGAAAGGCCGAAAATCGGATCAGATGCTATTCTCTCCAATAAATCATTAGGTTTACCTTCAACTTTAACCAATCTGGCAGATTCCATGGAATGAGACCGGATATGTTCGTGCAGTTCCTGTCTGTCTCCTCCTTTTTTTACTCCTGCCATAATGATAGATTCTGTAGCCATAAAAGGAAGTTCTTCTGCTATATGCTTAAGGATCACATTCGGGTAAACAACCAGACCGTCGCAAATATTATCGGCAATTAAAAGTGATGCATCAGCCGCTAAATACATTTCAGGAATCGAAAGCCTTTTATTAGCTGAATCATCCAGGGTACGTTCAAACCACTGTTCGGCAGCAGTCATTGCCGGTGATTGATTTAGAGAGATAATATAACGGCACAATGAGGTTAATCTTTCAGATCTCATGGGGTTGCGTTTATATGCCATTGCAGATGAACCAATCTGATGTTTTTCAAATGGTTCTTCAATTTCTTTGAGATGCTGCAGAAGACGGATGTCATTTGCCATTTTATGAAGCGATTGGGCCAGTCCACAAAGAAGTGATGCTGCCTGGGAATCCAGTTTGCGGGTATAAGTCTGACCGGAAACTGGAACTGTTTTTTCAAAACCCATTTTTTTTGATACCTCAACGTCCAGCTTTTTTACTTTTTCATGATCACCATCAAAAAGTGAAAGAAAACTGGCTTGAGTACCAGTAGTACCTTTGACGCCCCTGAATGGCAGTCTTGTTAAGAACAGCTCTATTTCTTCAAAATCCAGCAAAAGATCGTACATCCATAAGCATGCTCTTTTGCCCACAGTAGTCAGTTGTGCTGGTTGAAAATGGGTGAAACCCAGAGTAGCCATATCTGCATATTTCGAGGCGAAAACTTTTAATTTGCTGATAACACCCCGCATTCGACTAAGAATTAGTTTAAAACCTTCACGCATCTGAATCAGGTCGGTATTATCACCCACAAATGCACTGGTGGCCCCAAGGTGAATTATCGGTTTTGCTTTAGGACAACAGGTCCCGAAAGTGTATACGTGCGCCATAACATCATGTCTGGTTTTAGCTTCAAAGCTGCGAGCCAGATCGAAATCTATATCAAAGACATGCGATTTCATCTCTTCAATCTGTTCATCAGAAATTGGAAGGCCCAGATCTTTTTCAGATTCAGCCAGGGCAATCCAAAGTTTTCTCCAGGTGGAAAATTTATTTAAAGGAGAAAAAACATAGGACATATCAGCAGAAGCGTATCTTTCAAGTAACGGATTCTGATATTCATTAAGTGATTCTTGACACATTTGATAAATTCCTCCTCTTTGTATGTTTAAACTGATAATATATTATTTGCCTGAATAAACCAGTCTTATCTATAATTCTTTAAATAAATCTTGTAAGAGTTCTACGACATAGTTATTTTCTCTTATCGAGAAAGCAGATCCATCCAAGAATGCATTAAAGCGGGGTGAATATGAAAATTCAGGCGGTAAAATCTCTCTTTGTCGTTCTGATCACCATTTTTCTGGTATCAGCTCAATCTATTGAAGAAATGATGGCTTCCGGTCAACAATTACTGGAAAGAGGTGCATACAGCGAGGCTGTTTCTGCTTTCAGGCAGGTTACCAGTAGAGAGCCATCTAATTTTGAGGCCCAATACAACCTGGGGTATGCATATCTGGGTTGGGGAAGATATTCCAATGCTGTCGAAGAGTTCAAGAAGGCTATGCGTATCCAGAATAGAAATTCTGCTTTATGGGGGAATCTGGCAATAGCATACGAGCAGCTTGGAAGGAGTCAGGATGCAATAAACGCCCTCTATCAGGCGGTTCAAATCGATCCTCAAAATATTACTGCCCGTATGAATCTGGCCACATCTTATGCTAATGCCAATCACTATAAGGAAGCAATAGCACAATACAAGCAGGTGATTTCAATTGAGGGTGTTCATGAAGAAGCCCTGGTTAATATTTCCAAATGCCTCATCGCTGTGGGTAATTATCAGGAAGCAAAAAATTATCTGAAGCAGGCCAGTGTTGCCAATCCAAATAATGGATCTGCTCACTGGGAACTGGGTAATATCTATTGGAAAAAGGAAAAAGATATTGATAAAGGAATCAGCGAATATAAACTTGCTGTTTCTGTTGAGCCTGAAAATGATGAGCTCTATGATAATCTGGCATTAGCTCTCGAGGAAAAAGGAAAAAAGGATGAGGCTCTGGAGGTATGGAAAAAGTGTATGGCATATTGTTCTGATGCTTTGCGCAAAGAGAAAATCCAGGATCGAATCGATCGTCTTCAGTATGGTACAAAACCAGGCTCTGAACCAAACGAACCGGCAATGAAGATGGCTACCAAAAATCAGATCGATGAGCTTAAAAAAGAGCTTCGCAACAAAGAAGGTGGGCAGGGATCACAACGTATCAATACAGCTCCTGTAAACGTCATGGATGATTTCAGTGATCTCAATGAACAAAGTGAAGTCAAACCGCTGAATTTAAAAGACGAAGCCAAGAAAAGGGCAAAGAAGTAATCTGTTTTGTTGTACTATAATTCATATCGGAATTATATAAGAAAAAGATTCGGGAAACCGGTACTTAAAATCCCGTTAAATGGTGGGTTCAACTGCCCTAACAGAGATGGCACCAAAAGTGAAAACGGGTGCCATTTTTGTGACAATATATCATTCAGCCCTGCTGCAAATTATCATCTTCCACCTGTTGAACAACTTAGATGTGCAATCGATAAAGCATCCGGATTTGATCTGTTTATTCCTTATCTTCAGCCATTTTCCAACACCTACGGATCAGTCGATTTACTAAAATCGGTTTATGAACCATTACTTGGTGTACCGGGAGTAACCGGACTTGCTATTGGTACTCGTCCGGATTGTTTTACAGATGATGTGTTTGATTATTTGGGTGAATTATCCACTCGAACCTATCTGAGTGTGGAAATCGGCTTGCAGAGTTCACATGATTCAACACTGGAACTGATTAATCGCCACCATAGCTTTAACGATTTTGTCAATGTGGTTAGTCGGCTTTCCATTCTGGGAATAGAGGTCGTTACACATGTCATGTTGGGGTTGCCTGGTGAAACTCCTGAAATGATGGAAGAGACTGCCGATAGACTGGCTTCGCTACAGGTTTGCGGGGTTAAAATTCATCAGTTAATGGTGATTAAAAACACAAAAATTCAGAGCTGGTATGAGAATGGAACATACACTCCTCTTTCCATAGAATCGTATGCACAATTACTTGGTAATTTTATTTCCCGTTTGCGACCAGACCAGCATATCCATCGCATAATGGCTGACTCGAAACCGGAATATGGGCTTATAGCACCGCAGTGGAGTGAGCTTAAAAATAAATCGGTAAATTTCCTGCATGAGCATTTAAAAAAGACTGGAACAGTTCAGGGAAATCTGTGTAAATCATTATGAACAGTCTCAAATAATCATTATTAAACGATTCCCAGTTTTTTCATTTTTCGCCAAATAGTTGTTCTGTCAATTCCCAGCCTTCGAGCAGCTTCGGATTGATTGCCATTACACTCTTTCAGCACAGTTGTCAATACCTCACTTGTTAATACAGGCCTCTTTTGAAACCATGAATTCTGAAGGTTTTGAGGATATAAGTCAACCTGTGGCTTGGATGCACAGACACTTTTACGAAGTTCCACTTTCCGGATTTCTAATGGCAGATCGAAAATGTCGATCTGACTTTCCTGACAGGTGACAAACGCGTGTTCAATAGCATTCTCCAGCTCTCTGATATTTCCAGGCCAGCAGTAATCCATCATGGTCACAGCTGCATCATGGGTGAGACCCTGAATTGATTTCCCGGTTTCATGGTTGAATTTACCGATAAAATGTTCTATCAATGCTCCGATATCTTCTTTGCGTTCCCGTAATGGTGGAATATGGATGGGAAATACTTTGAGACGATAATACAGATCTTCTCTGAATAATCCTTCCTGAACCATTTTTCGCAAATCCCGGTGTGTTGCGGTAATGATTCTGACATCTGATTTGCGTGTGATATTTTCGCCAACTCTTTCAAACTCTTTTTCCTGAAGAAACCTTAGCAGTTTCACCTGTATCAGAGGTGAAAGCTCTCCAATTTCATCCAGAAACAGAGTTCCTCCATCAGCAAGCTCAAACCGTCCGGTTTTATCCTTTATTGCACCGGTAAAAGAGCCTCGGGCATGGCCAAAAAGCTCACTTTCCAGAAGTGCCTCCGGAAGAGCAGAGCAGTTCAGTTTTACAAAGGGACCGTGATTTCTTGAACTGTTTTGGTGGGTTGCCTGTGCAGCCAGTTCTTTTCCTGTACCGGTTTCTCCGGTAATAAGTATCGTGGCATTTGAGGCTGCTGCCAGTTCGATCAGATTAAAAAGATCCTGAATTGCCTGGCTTTTTCCTACAATTCTACCCAGACGTTCCCGTTTTCCTGTGCTGTTTTCCAGCTGTTGAAGCCTTTGTTCTGTATTTTTAAGAACAGAAATGTCGGTAATGGTTTCCACTGCACCCATAATATTTCCCATGCTGTCTTTTAGTACTCTGGCATTTTTTAGAATCGGTATGCTTCTGCCTGATTGGTGCATAAGAGAGCATTCGGTGTTGGTGATTTCTCCTTTGAAGAAAAGATTGCATTCCGGTGGAGGAGTACAAAGATCTTTCATTAAAGAGCAGCATTTCTGCCCTATAATCTGTTCTTTTGTTTTTCCAGTCATTGCTTCCAGTGCCTTATTACAGTAACGGATAATTCCCTGTTCATCAGTAAGAAAAAGGCCTTCTGCAAGGGTTTGAAGTATGGATTCCAGGCATTGGGGGGTTAGTTTGTGATTTATTGTGCACTGCATCTATGTCCTCCGGTGTTGCAATTTAGTGCAACACAACTGTTGCATCGTTGCATTGCAATATACAACAGTTTTAATTATATGGCAAATTATACAAACAGAAGGGATAATTTGTATTTGCAATCTGGCATAACTCTTGCATATAGAGGTGATGGAAAAGAAATATTCACTACTATAAAGGAGGCCGTTATGGCAACAGCAACATCAGATTCAACATTCAAAAAAGATGTTATCGATTCCGAGATACCTGTACTGGTTGATTTTTGGGCACCATGGTGTGGGCCATGTCGAATGGTAGGTCCTATTATCGATAAAATAAGTGATAAGATGGCAGGTAAGGTTAATGTTTACAAACTCAATGTCGATGAGAATCCAGTCGTGGCGAGTCAGTATGGAATCACTGGTATTCCTACTGTGATAATTTTCCGTAAAGGTCAGGTGGAAAGAGAGTTTGTTGGTGTTCAGCCGGAGCAGGTGTATCTGAATGCTTTGAATACCTGATTAACTGTATAGCAGAATGAGGTGTGGATATGGCACCTTATTATGCAATAATGACCATTACTTGAACGAATAGGGTGAGAGGCGATACCGCTTTCACCCGTTTTTTTAGCTTTAAAAATTCCCAATTCTCTAATGAGGTCACAGATGAAAAAGATTTTGGTCATAGGTGGGGTTGCTGGAGGGGCCAGTTTTGCTGCCCGTATGCGAAGACTGGATGAAACAGCAAAGATAATCATGTTCGAAAAAGGAGAATATATCTCTTTTGCCAATTGCGGTCTTCCATACCACATTGGGGAAAGTATCAAAAATAGAGAAGCGTTGCTGATTCAGACGCCACAGCAGTTTACTGCTCGTTTTAATGTGGATGTCAGGATAAAATCCGAAGTGATTTCTATTAATGTAGCAGAAAAATCAGTTACAGTGAGATCCGGTGATTCTGATTATGAAGAATCTTATGATTATCTGGTTCTCTCTCCGGGAGCAGAACCATTGCGTCCACCTATCGCCGGCATAGAGAGCGATAAAGTGCATACTTTGCGTAGCATGCCAGATATGGACCGGATAAAAGCGAAAGTGGATAGTGAAAAAGTAAGAAGGACTGCTGTTATTGGAGGCGGATTTATCGGCTTGGAGATGGCTGAGAACCTCCGGCACAGGGGAGTGGATGTTACTCAGATTGAATTACAGGATCAGGTTTTTGCTCCTGCAGACCCTGAGATGGCGCAGATATTACATCAACATCTTCAAATAAATGGCATTCGTCTGTTGCTTAACAATGGAGCACAATCGTTTGCAGACCGGGAAGATGGAACTCTGGATATTACTCTGAAAAGTGGAGAAGTTATAAATGTGGATATGGCCATTCTTGCGATCGGTGTGAAGCCCGATACACGTTTTGTAAAGCAAGCAGGTATAGCGGTCAATGAGCGTGGAGCAATAATTGTAGATAATCATATGAAAACTAATATTGAAGGCATTTTCGCGGTAGGCGATGCGGTGGAGGTAACGGACTTTGTTTCCGGTCAGAAAGTGCATATACCTCTTGCCGGTCCGGCAAACCGTCAGGGCAGGATTGTTGCAGATAATATCAGTGGGCTGGATTCGGTTTACAAGAATACCCAGGGAACTGCAATATGCAAGATCTTTGATCTTACCGCAGCAGTCAGTGGAATCAATGAAAAAACCGCTAAGAGACTGGGTATAAACTATCTCAAATCATACACTCATTCTTCCAGTCATGCCGGTTATTATCCGGGGTCTTATCCAATGTCTTTGAAATTGATTTTTACCCCTGATACTGGAAAGATTCTTGGGGCACAGGTTATCGGCAAGCTTGGTGTGGATAAGAGAATTGATGTATTGGCCACTGCTATACGGCATGGGTTGACAGTACAGGATCTGACCGAACTTGAACTCTCCTATGCACCGCCTTATGGTAGTGCTAAAGATGCTGTAAACATTGCCGGATTTACTGCTGAGAACATTCTTAACGGTTCGGTAAAGGTGATTTATCCGGAGAACCTGGAAGGCATGCGCACGAACTGTACTCTTTTGGATGTCCGTTCCGAACTGGAGCACGAGCAGGGGGCAATAAATGGCTCTATTTTGATTCCTCTGGATGAACTGAGGGGGCGTCTTGACCAATTAGATAAAAACAAGCCGGTTCTGGTCTATTGTCAGGTAGGTTTGAGGGGATATCTTGCTGCACGAATTCTGACTCAGAATGGCTTTGCTGCATATAATCTTTCCGGCGGTTACAAAACTTATTCTACATTTACTGAAAGCGGAATTGAAACCGAATATTTGCTGCCGTTGAAAAAATCATTCTGTTCTTCGCCTGATTCAAACAGCAGTCCGGTAACTGCAGCATTGACTGTAGATGCCTGTGGATTACAGTGTCCGGGGCCTATTATGAAGCTTAAAGAAGCTATCGAAAAAGTCAAAGATGGTGACATCATACAGATTACGGCTACTGAACAGGGGTTTATGGCCGATATTCCATCATGGTGTACCAGAACAGGAAATTCACTGATCTCGTTATCCAACAGTGATGGTATCTATACCGCGTTTGTTAAAAGGGGCAAGCCTCTGGGGGTATGTACGATTACTGAGGAGAAAAAAAACAGTAATACGATTGTGGTTTTCTCTAATGATTTTGATAAAATGATGGCTGCTTTCATTATAGCAAATGGAGCTGCTGCAACCGGTTCAGAAGTTACCATGTTTTTTACATTCTGGGGGCTCAATTTGTTGCGTAAAGATGAAAAAATCCCGGTTAAAAAAAACCTGGTGGAAAAGATGTTTGCAATGATGATGCCCAGAGGGGCTTCCAGGGTCAAACTTTCCAAAATGCATATGGCCGGAATGGGCACCTACATGATTAAGCAGGTAATGAAGCAGAAGAACGTCTATTCACTGTCCCAATTAGTTGAAGAGGCAAAAAATAACAGGATAAAATTTGTAGCCTGTTCAATGTCCATGGATATCATGGGTATCAAAGAGGAGGAGCTTATCGATGGGGTAGAGATTGGCGGTGTGGCTACTTATCTGGAAAGAGCTGACAAATCTCATCATAATCTTTTCATTTAACTTTAATCTGATTTGGAATGCAATAGATTAATGATGAGCGATAGAAATATTGGATTTTTTGCCCGGGGCCGGAATCGAACCGGCACCCCGTTTTCACAGGAGCGGATTTTAAGTCCGCAGCGTCTACCTATTCCGCCACCCGGGCTTTTAAAAACAGTTACTTAATATGGGTTACGATTCTTTAAAAGGCAAGAGAAAAAAAAGGAGGTGGAAAATTTTGTATTTGAAGATCCACCTCTATTATAGAATTCAGATGGTTTTATCCTGCACCATTTTTTCCACTGCTTTGTAGACATTTGATTCCAGTGGATAACCGTTGTGCTTAATTTTATTCTTGATCTCCTCCACTAATCTGATCCTCACATCTGGGATGGAGTTAACCATTTCAGTTAATTTCTGAAGGCTTTGTGAAGCTTCAGAGAATTCAACCTGCTCGCTTTGAACAGCCGCCATTTTTGCCGGGGCAGCCTTGTTACCGCTTTTAACGGTAGATTCAAAAGGTTTGGCCCCGTAAGCTGCATTAAGGGATTTAATTTGCATAGCTTACCTGCCTTTCATCTTTAGGGAGCTGTCTTCCTTCCCTGGAAGATTATCCGTCCCTGGAAACCCTCCCTGTCGTTCATTATAATTATCGGTAACATTATAGTAAATCTTGAGATAAAAGTAATAAAACTGCAAATAAATAGACGGAATAAACCAAAGATGTTACTAGTCTGAAGTGTTTAAATGCATAGCAACTATCATTGTACTGTAGAAACGCCACTCTGTTTACAGGTCAATGACTAAAATGGTGATGTCATCATCAGGTATAGATGTATCGCCGCTAAATGTTTTCTGGTCCTGAAGTATAAGATCCACAGCTTGTTCTGGCGGAATTTCCAGAGTTTTTAAAGCGCACTGGGTAAGCCTTTCTACTCCATACATTTCATCTGAGTTCTTTTTTGCTTCGATCAGACCATCGGTATAAAGTACCATGCGAATATTTCCAGGAACATAACTGAATTGACATTCTGTGAGCATCATGTCATCAAACACACCCATGAAAAGCCCATCTGCTTTAATGCGGGAACAGCTTTTGGTTTTTCTGTCAAATAAAAGAATAGGACAATGTCCGGCGGATGTATGCCTGATACAATGACTGGCCGTGTCTACGACTGCATAGAAGATGGTGACAAAATTATCTGTGTTGACTTCAGATAACAAAGTCTGGTTGATACGTTCCAGAGTTTTTTGGGGTGACTGTTCATTGGCTGCAAATGTCTTAAGAAGAATTTTTGCCATTGACATAATTAGTGCTGATGCCACTCCATGTCCGCTGACATCGGCTACAACCAGCCCGAAAACTCCTGGCGAGATACTGAATACATCGTAATAATCACCACCTACGGCATCAGCAGAGAGGTATCTGGCTCCAAGGGAGAATGCTGAAGTACTTTCCAGATTCTGAGGCAGGAGCCCTTGTTGAATAGTGCGGGCGTGTTCAAGATCTCCTCTGATTTTTGCCTGAGCCAGTTGCAGATCGTGATTAACCAGTTTAAGTTTCTGATTAGCCTGTTGAAGTCCGGTATTTGCACGATCTAAATCGTTTAGAATTCTGAAGTTCTCAATGACTATTCCTGCCATGTTGAGTATTGCGGTAAGGGTAGTGATATTATCGCTGGATATAGGTAAGTCGCTGATATTTCGATCCATCCACAGAACGCCTTCTACTTTGAAACAAGAGCATTCGATGCATTCTGCACGCCTTTGGTTTTCCGAAGTTGCGTGATTGAGTTGAGTTGAACCTGGTATACTCCAGCAATACGGGTTACAACTGCTGTAAGCGGGACACATTGTACGAGTACACGATTTGGCTTCCCAGCATTTTTTATTCAATTTGCTCACTAAAGGAATAATCAAATATGATTTGGAATTAAGTTGCTGAAAAAAAGGATCATCCCTGTCTGGCTGCTCCACCAGTATGTGTCGATTTAAAAATAGAGCATCAGTTATTTCTCCACCTTCAAAACCAAGAGGAATTGAAATATATTTGGTTTCTTCTTCTTTTATTCCAACCTGATTACCAGGTTGCAGGCAAAAATTATTTTTATTGATTTTAAAGAGAATGACCCGGTCAAATTCGATTATTTCCTGAATCGCCAATAGAACTGTTTTTATAATTCCTTCGAAATCGGTACATGAATGGAGCACTTTTGTCAGCTCATGAATCAGAGATGTATTCATAAGCTGGGCTTTAAGTAATTCATTTTGCTCATTCAGATGTTCTATCAGTTCATTGGTATCATTTTTCATTTCGTTTCTCCGTAATCTTCAAAATATATGAATCCAAATAACGAATATAATCTTTAAGTGCTAAGGAACTTATTAATGCTTCAATAACACGGATAGTGTGTTTCAAATGAATAAATATGCTTACTGCACTTGGGAAGCATTCCGCTAAAAAAAAGATAATACCTCTGGAAAAGGCTAAAGCACTGCAAATTCAATAAAATTGCTGTGAATCTGGTTATATATTAGGTAACTATCTGCTTTTTCTTGACTTCTCCCTGCCAGAGGAAACATTTTTGTATACTTGGTAATCTATGTATTGCTGGTATATATTTTAACATCACGCTGGCTATTTGCCAGTATGTCATTTCAAGGAGGATTATTTGAATATCAAACACAATAAGCATAAACAGGAAATGAGAGAAGATCCTGTGATGGATTGGATACTCAATGCTAAAGACTCAATTGTGAAAAATCAGATTAAGGTGATTGGTGCTGCGGTGGTTGTTATAGTTTTATTCGGAGCTGCTATGACAATCAAACAGGTTGGTGCTGCTAACCAGAAAAAAGCGCTGAGTTCCTTTGGTGCTGCCATGATTTCTTATCAGGATAAAAATTATGAAAAGGCGATTGAGCAGTTTTCTGCTACCGTAAAAAGTTATGCTTCTACGCCTCAGGCTGTTTTTGGATCTTATTTGCTGGGAACTATTTATTCAGAACAGAAAAAATACCAGGAAGCTATCGATTGGTACAAAAAAGCTGTGACTTCAAAAAAAGCTGCACAGTTTGTTAATGGTCAGGCACTGGAAGGAATCGCAGCCTGCTATGAGAACCTGGGGAACAATGATGAGGCAATAAAGTATCTGGAGGATGCATTAAAAGATGCACGGGTTGAACATCGTTTTGCTGCAATCAAATGGAAAATCGCCTTATTGAGCAGTTCAAAAAATGTAGAGAAAACAAAACAGCTTTGTAAAGAGATAATGGCTGATACAGCGGCTCAGGAATTACATCAGAAAGCAGAAAATCTTCTGACAGTATCTCAGAACAAGACTGCCGGATGAAAATTTCCCGGCAAAAGTTTTATAAAAAAACCGCAAATAATTTAATAGTACCATTTTGGAGGGTTATGTGAAGATATTATTGTTGGATGATACACAGAAAAGAAAAACTCAGTTAAAGGATGCAATTCAGAAGCAAAATGAAGTTATTGACTGTACTTACAGTAACGAATTGATGACCGCAATAGAGACTGTAAAGCCCGATGTGGTACTTCTGGATATGGGAACATGGAAAAAAGGAAAAGCAATTTATAACTACTTTCATATTGGCAAAAAGCTTGAAAATGTGCCTGTTATATTATATAATGCTGAAGAGGATGCATATTTTATAACCGATCGGGCTCGACATGAAAAAGATCGCATTCTTTCAAACCCAACTGAAATCGAGACCATAATCGATACGGTGCAACAGATAATGTAAGTGGTTGACACATGAGTGTAAGGGCCAAAAACGCTCTGATTTTTGCTGATTCTGACAACGGTGGAATCATTCATATCGCAAATATCAAAGGCGGCGTGGGAAAATCGACTGTTGCTACCAATCTGGCAGCTTCTCTTTCCAAACGAGGGCCTACACTGATAATAGATCTGGATGTTCAGGGAAGTGCCACAGTCGCTCTGGGCCATCAAAATGAAAATCCGGATTTATCTTCTTGGGAGCTGTTTCGAAGGCGATACTCGCTGAATCAGGTTTCACGGGCTGAATCTTTTTTCCGTAAAGCCCGTGACTGGTTGCACATTAAAGATAATGTTATTATTGACAAGGCTATTAAAGCTCTGTCCATAACTTCACTGGTGACTAATATTCATCCCGGGCTGGATCTAATACCCGCAGGATCAGATCTTTTCAAGACACCATCCAGGCTTCAGCTGGAAAATTTGGTTACAAATCTGAATTCATGTCGTGAATTCTATAAATATATCATCATTGATACACCCTCTGTCTGGAACTCTCTTACCAAGTATCTTTATCTGCACAGTGATCTAAACCTCATACCGGTAACATTAAACGCCTTATCCACTAAAAGCCTTAGGGATTATCTGACCAATGTAAATCTGCTTTCAAAGCGAAATCCTGCATTGAGGATAAGAATAATAAAAAATGAGGTGTTTGGAACTCAGGATTCTAAGCTCAAGGGTAAAACCCGTACCATGAATGAGAACCGCAAATATCTTGAAAACCTCTGTGAACAGGTTTCTATTGAGGGTTGCAGCGGTGTTTCATTACTTCCGCAATCTATTATGTTTGATCTTGAGATTCCGGAATCCGCTATTGTAAGGGATGCTCAGGATGAGGGTAAAACACTTCAGTTTTATAACAAAACAGCCGCTGTTACCAAAGCGTTTGATGAACTGGCCAAACGTGTTCAATATGTATTAAATACTCCAGTACCTGATGTTACAAACAGAAATATTCTTATAATTGAGGCAATACCAAAAGTATGTGCTGCTGCAGCATTGGTCATTATATATGGGTTGAATACACATGTGGCAGAATCTTTTGCACCACGTCCCGTGGCTCCTCAGCAGCTCACTATTACCAAAAATGAAATCTATAGCCATACTTTCAGCCAGGGAGAGTCTATCTACAAACTGGCAAAATATGCCATATGCCGTTTCAGGGCTGTCGTGCCCAGCAATGAAGAGGTAAGCCAGTATGTGATGGAAGTGGTTTCTACTCATAATCTGACTCGTCTGGATGGGGAGATAAAGATAAAAATTCCTGATTGTATTCCCAATGGTTTGAAACTTGATTTTTACCCACCGCAAAAGATTACAAACCCAGAGGAAAAACAGCTTATTCCAGTATATGAATTCTTTAATAACATGGTTGGGGATTCGTTTGCTTATGTGACTGGAGACTGGTGTGAGAGGGGAACCGGTGGTGGGCAGCCTCATTATGGAATTGATGTAGCTGCTCAATATGGTTCAGAAATCTTAAGTCCCATAGATGGAGAAGCCTGCTTGCTCTCAAATGCCATTGCTGGCAGAACAGTTGGGATAATGGCAGATGGAATGGTACTTTTTTTCTGTCACATGGATAAAAGATTTGTAAAAAGTGGAGCAAAAGTCAGAAAGGGTGATGTTCTGGGTACAGTGGGAATGACCGGAAGAACCAGCGGACCTCATGCGCATATTGGGTATGGAATACATACTGAAACCGGCAGTGATATCAATTTTGGTAAAAGACAATTCCGGATTACCGACCCCAAACTGTTTTTTTATCGCCAGATGTTTGTCAGTAAACTCAGAGCAAACGCCAGCTAAACCACAAATAATTATTCTGCTATCTTATTTAATTTTCATTTGAAGAAATCTGTTTTCAAAATTTAATATATCCGGTCCTTACATCCTTATAACTGTTTATTCAATAAACCTAAAATCCGCAGTTGAATGCAGCGCATACGCGTAACCTATTGAGCGCTAAGCCATTCACGCGGTTTGACCTTATCACCTTGTCGATAAGGCCTGCACCACGTTCGAGGCTTATCATCTCAATATCTTACGTGTCTGCATCCACCTCAACTGCGGAATTTAGGATAAAGCAAAACTCTTGACACTAGATTATAAATTTTAAATTTCCTCTTAATAAAATTATGCATGTAAAACTATTTCAACTATAGAAATGTAAATCTGGCATTTCGATATCCGGATGTCCCCTTAAGCTCCCAATATTACAGATTTGTGTCACAAATACAAATTTGTTTTAAAAAGCCCTCCAAAATTATCCCAATTTATAGAAACTGCCTGTTCTTTCTTGAAAATAATACAAAAATGGAAATGGCACAGCAGTTGCATAATAGGGCATCGGAATCGCAGCTGTGTAACGTAAATACTTAAATGTATCATATCACCATAAGAAGGGGAAAATATGACAAAAAATATTTCAGCATTAATAATTGGAGCTTCTTTTACAGCATTGTATGCCGCTGGTCCGCAGGTGAACTTCAATGGGTATCTGGATGCAGATGTATGGGCGGACTTTACCGGAAAGTACTATGTAAACAGTGAGCTTGATTTAGGCATGTCCTTGGAATTCAATGAAAAAGTAAGTTCACATGTCTTTGCAACAGTTAATTCTGCCAATAATAATAATGTAGCCGGAAGAATCCCTGCCGGAGTTGGTAATTCCTCTGATAGGTGGCTGGATCTCAAGTTTGATGGATTCGATCTGACTTATACCAGTACTTTTGGAACTTTCTCTGTGGGTGATCTTGTTTATCAGTACGGAAAATTCAACTACTATTTTTACAAAAGATTGAGCATGATCACATCAGAAGGTTTCACCAGAGGTATCAAATACAGTATCGGAAACGATAAAGTGTCTCAGGAGCTGACAGCAGGTATTTCAGATGCAGGTGAAACAATCGCTGATATTCAGGGTGCCACAAACCTGACACTTGCAGAAAACCATTCCATCGGTTTAAACTATGGCATTCAGAATGATTCAAAGATGAGTTTCTCTACAGGAAGCAAAATTTTTGCCGGTCTTGAGTATAAGGGAAAATTCACAGATTTACTTTGTTTAAAAACCGATGTCGGCTATACAAGTATTGCAGGTGATGAGCGTAAGAATGTCATTACGCTTCTTATTGAACCATCGTTTAGCTTTGGTAAATTTACAACAGCTATGACTGCCTATGCCATGATCGATCCGGATTCTGCAAACTCTCTGGCTGATGCACCACTGTTTGGAATTAATGACGAGTTCTTCTTTTACATGGAACCCGGTTATTCTTTTACAGATAATTTTGCAGTAGGTCTTCCTCTGGAAATCCATGGGTTGGATATAGAAAATAAAGACGATAACGCATTCTGGGCAGTTCCCACTTTCTATATCTATCCTACCGAAAATGTTCAGTGGTGGCTGTGGGGACAGGTTGTGGTTCCAATGAAAGGTGCCACAAAGGATAATCTTTGTTATGGTATTGGTTCGGAAATCATTGTTAGCTTTTAAACAATAAGGAGATGGTATGAGAATTAAGAATTTGAAAATCACTGCGACTGTTATAGCTATGAGTGCAGTTGCCGTTCTTGCTGCTGAACCAGCCAGTAGTGAACATCTGAAAATATCTGTAGACACTGTCTGGACTCTGATTGCAGCTTTTCTGGTATTTTTTATGCAGGCAGGTTTTGCAATGGTGGAATCAGGCTTTACCAGAGCAAAAAACGCCAGCAACATCATGATGAAAAACCTTATGGATTTCTCCATCGGTTCAATTGTGTACTGGGTACTTGGTTTCGGTCTTATGTTCGGTACCTCTATGTTTGGTCTTTTTGGTAAAGACAGTTTTTTCCTGGTTGATGGAGTTCCGGGAACTAATGACTGGGCATTCGCGTTCTTCATATTCCAGACTGTATTTGCAGCAACTTCGGCGACAATTGTATCCGGAGCAATGGCTGAGCGAACAAAATTTATCAGTTACCTGGTTTACACTGCAGTCATCTCTGCATTTATATATCCGGTTTTCGGACACTGGGCATGGGGATCTCTGTTTGGTAAAACCAAGGGATGGTTGGAAACACTGGGTTTCATCGATTTTGCAGGATCTACGGTTGTGCATTCAATCGGAGGATGGGCTGCATTGGCAGGTGCGATAGTATTGGGGCCTCGACTTGGTAAATATACCACAGACGGAAGAGCTAAAGCTATTCCAGGGCATAATATCCCTATTGCGACACTTGGTGTATTTATCCTGTGGTTCGGTTGGTTTGGATTTAATCCTGGTTCGACTACTGCAGGAACAAATCTGTCAATAGGACGCATAGCCGTCACTACCAATCTTGCAGCAGCTGCCGGAGCTTTTACCGCCCTTTTTGCATCATGGATATTGCTTAAAAAACCCGATCCCTCAATGACTCTCAATGGTGTGCTGGCAGGACTGGTGGCTATTACTTCTCCATGTGCAGTCGTGTCCCCACTCAGTTCGGTCATTATCGGGGCAGTTGCAGGTGTTCTTGTTGTTTTTGCTGTATTGTTTATTGATAAAGTGCTTAAAATAGATGATCCTGTTGGTGCAATAAGCGTTCATGGAATATGTGGAGCATTTGGTACTCTATGTGCAGGTTTATTTGCAGAATCAAGTTATTCCGGCGGTGTAAACGGACTTCTTTTTGGCGGAGGATTTTCTCAGTTTGGTATTCAGGTCACCGGTGTTCTTACTGCATTTGCCTGGTCTTTTGGACTGAGTATGATTCTGTTTCTTCTTATCAAAGCAACAATCGGTATCCGTGTTACAGCTGAAGAGGAAATTCAGGGGCTTGATATTGGTGAACATGGTATGGAAGCTTATCACGGATTCCAGATTTTTACGACTGAAGATGTCGGCACATCTCCTTTAGTTGTGGTAAAACCAAAAATAACCAATGGAAAGCAGAAGGTGACAGCATGAAACTCATTACAGCAATAATACAGCCGACAAAACTACCTGATGTCAAAAAGGCTCTTCTGGAAGCTGATATCAGAAAAATGACTGTGACCAATGTTATAGGGGCAGGGCAGCAGGCTGGGTATAAAGAAAATTACCGTGGTAGTATTATCGAGGTAAATCTGCTCAAAAAAGTCAGAATAGAAATTGCGGTGAATGATAACTTTGTAAAACCCACAGTTGATGCGATTATCAAGGGAGCCAGAACCGGCAAAATCGGTGATGGAAAAATATTCATAGTTGATCTTCCACAGTGCATCCGTATTCGCACAGGAGAGGAAGGGGATTTGGCAATAGGTTGATTCGCTTTCAAACAATCAGTTTTAGCGGCCCGGGTTAGTTGATGATCCGGGTTTTTTATTTTGTAAGATACTGCAATATCTAAGCGGTAATTATCTCAGGCATTTGCTCTTGATGAAGCATTTTTGCGGTATTTGCGGAAATCTATACCGTATTTTTCAACTTTGTATTGAATAATTCTCTTTGTGGTTCTCAGTAGTTTAGCTGCATCGGTCTGATTACCATCACAGTCTTTGAGTGCATCGATTATAAGCTCTTTTTCATAGGAGGCGATCAGATTATCAAATGTTCCGAACTCTCCGGTGGATTTCTTTAAGCTGCACTGCTGAAGTATTCTTGGAAGATCATGTCCTTCAATTACATTGCCTTCACAAACAATAACGGCGCGTTCGATCACATTCTCCAGTTCGCGGACATTACCGGGCCAGTGATAAGAAGAAAGCATCTCGATAGCCGCTGTAGAAATCCGCTCCACCTGCTTCATATGTAGCTTTGAATATTTTTTTACAAAATGATCGGAAAGAAGAAATATATCAGCACCCCGTTCCCGTAGTGGAGGAAGGACGATTGTGAAGACATTCAGACGATAGAAAAGATCCTCCCTGAAACGATCCTTGAGAACATCCTCTTCCAGATTGCGATTGGTGGCGGCTATCAAGCGCACATTAACCCTGATATTATCCATACTTCCGATACGCTGAAATTCTTTTTCTTGAATTGCCCTAAGAAGTATTCCCTGTGCACAGAGGCTCAGCTCTCCAATCTCATCCAGAAAAAGCGTACCATTCTGTGCAGCCTCAAATTTTCCTATCCTGGTATTAAATGCTCCTGTAAAGGCCCCCTTTTCATGGCCAAACAGTTCACTTTCCAGAAGCGATTCGGGAAGTGCCGCACAGTTTACTGCTATAAAGGGACCGTCTCGAAGATTGCTTTTCTGATGTATAGCCCTGGCAACCAATTCCTTACCGGTTCCGGTCTCTCCTCTGATCAAAACCGTAGTAATCGATGGTGCTACCTGGGCAACATAACGGTATAGCTCACGCATAGAATTGCTGTTGCCAATCATCTGATCCGGACGTCCTCTGTTTTCCAGAATCTGTTTGAGCTCTTTATTCTCTTTCTCCAGTGCAAATATTCGCTCTGTTTGTTTGCGTCTCTGCTCTACCACTTGAGCTATAAGGTTGGATACTACTTCCAGAAAATGCAATTCACTGTTCAAGGTAATATTCGGGTCTACTACAATGCGATCTACCGAAAGTACTCCAATTACCTTATCATTGATTTTAATGGGTACACAGAGAAATGCCAGATCAGAATGATTTAATTCCTTTCTTGCTCCAGTACGATCAAGAAACATCGGTTCATCTTTAATCTTTGGTATTACCATAGCTTTTCCAGTTTTAGCTACCCACCCCGTAATCCCTTCACCAAGTCTGTATTTGCCTTTTTGCCGCAGATAATCCGGTATTCCAAATGCCACATCAACTACCAGCTCGTCACCAATGGAATTAAGCAGCGATATCATTCCCCGGTTCATAGCTGCATTTTCCTGAAGTATCCTCATAATCTCCATCATGCAGCTATTCAATGGACCTCCTGCACTAAGAATTCTGGCAATCTGGTAAAGTACCACCAGGCCATTAAAGCTCAGATCAGTTCTGTTCTTTTCTATTTCCATAAGTAACACAATAGTGTTTAAAATTGTTCTTAACCCTGAGAGCAGTCAGGATTGGATGATTTTTTTGTTCTGCGGGAAAATGTGCAAAAAATGAGCCATATTTTCATGTGAATCAGTAAGTAACATAGAATTAAGCTGAAATCCTGATATTTTGATCAGAAACAGACAAAAACGAAAAAAGGAGGAGGTTAGCTTTGTTTTATTGAAACAAGTCAACTGGAAGTTTTGATACGATTTTGTTTCAGGTAAAGATAAATCAGAACAATAATGTCGTTGAATGAACAAAAATATTCCAGAGATGATTTCAAAAAGGTATCAGCCTGAATTGCCATTTTTTACAGGAGGATTAGTTTTCTTCCTGCATATCGCCGTGGCGGAAACGGGAGCAATCAATCTGATATTTGCTTATTTTGTATTGAATTATCCGTTTGGTTGTGCCTAAAACTCTGGCAGCTTCAGTCTGATTGCCATTTGTGTCCTTCAGGGCATCCAAAATGAGGCTTCGCTCATAAGCAGCTACCAGGTTTTCAAAAGAATCATCCCGCTCACCTTGTAATGTAACATCTTTCATCTGCAGAGTAGGGGGAAGGTCCTGGCCTTCAATAACATCAACGGTGGCAACTATAGCTGCACGTTCAATGACATTTTCCAGTTCTCTGACATTGCCCGGCCAATGGTAGGCAGTGAGCATATCGATGGCAGGAGTTGAGATACGTTGAATGTTTTTATCATGAAGCTTGGAGTATTTCTTGACAAAGTAATCAGCCAGCAGAAGTACATCAGCACCGCGTTCTCTTAATGGAGGAAGAGCAATAGTAAAAACATTGATCCGGTAATAGAGATCTTCTCTGAACCGGTTCTCTTTGACATCATTTTCCAGGTCCCGGTTAGTGGCACAGATAAGCCTGACATTCACCCTGATTGAGTCCGAACCTCCAACTCTCTGAAACTCTTTTTCCTGTATTGCTCTGAGAAGACGGCTTTGGGCAGAAAGAGACATTTCACCGATTTCGTCTAGAAAGAGAGTACCATTATCAGCAGCTTCGAAACGTCCTATTCTTTTGGCAGTTGCGCCTGTAAAAGAACCCTTTTCATGCCCGAAAAGTTCACTTTCCAGTAAAGATTCAGGAAGTGCTGCGCAGTTTACAGCTACAAATGGGCCGTTAGCACAGGGACTTTTCTGATGAATTGCTCTGGCGACCAGTTCTTTACCAGTTCCGGTTTCCCCGCGAATGGTAACTGTGGTTAACGAAGAAGCAACCTGTCCAATCTGACGGTAAACATCACGCATGGAGCTACTGTTACCGATCATCAGATCCGGTTTACCTTTATCCTCCAGGGTACGTCGAAGTTCCAGATTTTCTTTTTCCAGTGCATGGATGCGGTCATATTCGCGGCGCCGTACCTGGACTACCTGGGCTATCATATCAGCTACAGCTTCCAGGAAACGAAGCTCACCTTCCAGAGTAATAGCATCTTCTACAGCAACTCTATCTGCAGATAAAGCACCAATTACCACATCTCCGGCTTTAATGGGAACACATAAAAAGGCCAGATCAGAATGGTTAAGTCCCTTACGAGCTCCAGTTCTGTCTAAAAATGTAGGTTCCTCTTCCAAGGTAGGCAACGCAACCGGTCTACCGGTTGCTACCACTTTTCCGGTTACTCCTTCTCCAGGGCGATACTTACCTTTTTTCTTGTCAGTATCAGATATTCCCCGTGCAACATCAACCGCAAGCTCCTTATTATTGGGGCTGAGAATTGTAATCATTCCTCTTTTCATGCCTGCATTATTCTCAAGTATCTCAAGAATAGTAGACATGATTACTTCAAGATCCTGTCCGGAGGCAAGAAGATGTGCGATCTGGTAGAGCGAAGCCAAACCATTAAAGCTGAGTTCTGTTTGTACTTGAGATGTCATTTATTCTAAAATTTCTCCACAATCTCATAAAATACTAAACGCATATTTTATAGACAATGAAATGTGATTACTGTTTAGGCCAAAACCGATTTTTTTGTTATCCATTTTTGTGGGATTGTGTAGGAGTAGATACTGTTTTAGTATCTAAGCATAGGTTTTTAATAGTCTTATACATTTCATAAGCAGAAACATAATGAAGTCTGAATTTTTTACCATCGTTGTATTTGTTTTCCATAAAGCTCCATAATTCTGCAAACCCATCTTCATTGAACAGATAGCGAATTGTCTGGTCGATAGCCCCGTGAGTGAAAAGTTTGATAAAGATATGCCCCGGTATTTCGGAGATGCAGACGGATGTTTGAACCCAACAGGCCGCTCTGCTGGGGTGGAATCTGGCGGCATAGCTGATCCCACCATGCTCTAAGGTGGGAAATATTGTATAAAGGCGTTTTTTCCAGTTTAACTTTAATGGACCCTGAATAAGTAACAGGTCTTTTTCGGACCATAAGTTTTTCCGGGCAGGGTATCCGTGTTCGTGTGCTCTGGGATTTCCCGGTGTATCTTTTGCAAAATAAATGCTGTTTACTATTGGAGGTTGAGTGATATCGGGTGCTGATGGATAGGTAAAATCAGCATAACATCCGGTTTCTTTCAATATAGGGATTTCGTGGTCAACTCCGCATAGTCTACCATCGGGCCGGGAGTTGTTCAATGCCCAGTAACCATGAATAAAGCCGTAAATGATGTTTCCATGGGCATCTTTTCTAAGTAAACCATGATGATGAAAAAGGACATCCCTGAATTCTTCGATTTTTCTTTTAAAATTCAACGGTGAATCATTATTATGCGACAATAATAATTCAATATCACAAAAACCATCTTTGTGTAATTTGTAAATCGAATCGATAAGGTTGGGGTTGTAATCCTCCTCTGAATAGAAAAATGTATGTACCGGGTGTTTTCCTGCGCAATCGGTATGTTCACGTGCAATGCGAGGGTATTCTTTACACCAGGTGACAACCCGATGCTCTGCTATTTCCTGTGACACCTGCCCCCAGAATGGCTGATAGTGATCACAAATAGCCAAATAAAGATTCACCGGCTCAATTTGATTTTTTGACAGTATCTGTGCTGAAATACGTCGGGAAATCACTATCCACTTAATCTGGCGTAATGATTTTAAAATCAACCAGATCATCAGAGCGGTGGTAAGAATTGAAACTGCGATTATGACCCAGCGATGCATCACCAGTATGTTGACTACCTTTCTTTTTAAATCCTACGCTAAACAGATATTCATCAGCCTCAAATCATAAACTATGTTAAGAATTGCCTGAATGTTTTAATACCTGTTTTGGAATGGCTGATTTTTACCGCATAACAGTGTTTGACTTTATGGATATGCAAAGAGTCTGCCATAGTCGAAATTTAAAAAAGGTGGAAATTTCAACCCTGATCTGAACATTTTACATCAATGGATGAATCAGGGTTTATAGGGGTGATAATAATAGAGCTGTTTTGCGGGTTTTTTAGTTTGATCCTATCAGAACCAGACCAGGGAACCAACTCCGTAATAAAATGGTGATAAAGAAGTTGCGTAGAGATAATCGCGGCCACAGCCATTTCATCGACTTCGGATAATTGAACACCGCTGTTAAGCTTCTCTTTTAGCATTCTGACTGACTTGATATCGAATATCCCTGAACACTCCAGTGCATCATCTTCAAGCATTAAAGAGGAAAGATTATTTGTTTTCTGAGCAAAACACGGGGAAATTGGAGCCCGGTAAGGTTGTTTTGCTCTGTTGATGATCTCTGCCGGAATCAGTTCTGTAAATGTTTTTTTTAAAATGTATTTTTCGTTAAGCAGATTGAGTTTGAAACTGGGTGGAACCGATGATGCAAATTCGATAATTCTGTAGTCAAGAAAAGGAAATCGGCCTTCCACAGAATTACCCATCATCATTCGATCACCCTGGGATGAAAGTAGATATCCTGACATGAAAAGAGTGATTTCCAGATATTGCGCCTGACAGAGCGGATCCCAGGATGCCAATTCAGGATCAATGAAATTGTATAGCTCTTCATAGATAGCCTGAATATTGGACATTTCGCGATATTTTTCTGTAAAGAATTTATTAATTCTGGATGTATTTGACCATCGAATTAAATGTGAATAGAAGGGGTTGGATGTATCTGATAATTGATTTTTAAAGAAAGCCTGCCAGAAAAGATTGTTTTTTGTGGCGCCAATATAAGGGTAGATTCTATAGAGAAGTGATGGGCGGCAATTGGAGTTGGGATATTTTGCCCAGAACCTTCTAATCCTGTTTTCCTTGAAAATATTGTACCCGCCGAAAAGTTCATCTGCACCTTCACCAGTGAGGACAACTTTTATATGGTTGTCGCGTACCAGTCTGGAAAGCGCAAACAGGGGTGCTGATGCTGTACGGATCATGGGGGTCTCTGTATGCCAGACAACCTCCGGGAACATCTTTCCTATATCATGGTAATTGACCTCTACATTGCGGTGATCGGTTTTTAAAAACTGCACCATTGTATTCTGATAGCTCCGTTCATCAAAAATCTTGTCCTTAAAGGAAACTGAAAATGTAATCAGGTCCCTATTGTGATACTTTTTGACCAACGCAGAAATAATGGAGGAATCCAACCCTCCACTTAAATATGCAGCAACAGTGACATCAGAACGCAACCGCAATGTTACAGCATCGAAAAGAAGCTCCTCGAGTCTTTTCCGGTAATATTCAAGTGGCTTTTCATCATACTGATCCTTACCTGGAAAGTTCAATTTCCAGTAACAGTTCTGGCTTATCCCCTCAGCCGTTACTTTTAAGAAGTAACCGGGCTTAAGCTCGGTTATTCCTCTGAAAACAGTTCGTGGAGGAACTGGTACCCAGAGAGTAAAAACCTGCTCGAGCCCGGCAAAATCAAGCTCAGGGTGCACCGCCGGATGACAGAATATGGATTTTATCTCCGAAGCGAACAGAAAAACTCCATCAGTACATCGAGTATAGAATAACGGACGAATTCCTACCCTGTCACGAACTAATAGAAGAGTTCGTTTATTATTATCCCAGAGGGCAATGGCAAATTGCCCGTTGAGTTTAGTGGCGAATTTCTCACCATACTCTTCGTAGAGGTGAACCAGTACCTCGGTATCAGATCTGGAACAAAAATGATGACCTTTTGACTTAAGGTAGTCCATCAGTTCCAGATAATTGAATATTTCACCATTGAAAATCACCCATATACTGCCATCTTCATTGCACATCGGTTGTTTGCCACCACAGACATCTATTATACTAAGCCTGCGCTGGCCAAGGCCAATACCGTTGTCAAGATAAAATCCCTCATCATCCGGTCCCCTGTAGGAAATGGCCCTGGTCATATTCTGCAGTAGATGAACGTCTATCACAAAAGAACGGTCTGGATGGAATATACCTGCAATACCACACATAATCAGTCTATCTCGTATTTGTAACTGGTGTACTGGTAATATTCGGTGTGCTTATATGGAGCTCCGTTCAGCACGATTCCCAATACTCTTTTACGTAAACCAGGGAACTCCTGAATTTTTCTGTTGAGTTCTGCAATATCTGTGTGCATGGCCCTTACCACAAAGATATATCTGTGAAATATATCCTGAACCCCAATAGCATCTGTAGTAACCGCCACTGGCGGAGTATCAAGTATTATCACCTCAAATTCATTGGAAAGCATATCAATAAGACTTCTAAACCTTAATGAATTGATGTGTTCGGATGAATTGATTATTGTAGATCCGGCACCCAGAAGTTTCAGATACTGGATGTGGGTTGATTGGAGTACCGGTTGAAGAAGTATCGGACTGAGTGATGAACTATCAAGAAGTATAGATGACAATCCAGGGCTCTTCGGAAGACCGAAATGCTGATGCTGGACACCTCTTCGTAAATCACCATCTATAAGCAATGTTGAAATCCGCTGTTGTGCAAGGGTGATTGCCAGATTAGCTGCAGTAAATGATTTTCCTTCACCGATTCCCAGACTGGTTATAAGAATACGTTTCTTTTTGATATCATTGAGACCAAGAAGAACCTTTGCTCTCAATGATCTAAATGTCTCATCTGCAAAATTGTGAGAATAATCGGCTGCTATCAGCTTTTCATCTATTGATTTACCAAAACTTGCTGATTTGGACCATCTCCCTTTCACCGGAATCGATTCCAGAACAGTAAGATCGGTCATTGCTTTTAAATCTTTTTCGGTTCTGGCAGTACCATCAAAGTAGTCCATAGCCAGTACCGGTCCCAATCCCAAAGCAAAACTAAGAAAAAGACCCAGCCCCACTATAACCAGAAATGTTTTGAAATTCATTTTCGGCTCAGGCACAACACCATGATCCACCACATAAACATCTCCCACTTCTATAGTATGGGCCAGTTGAGCCTCATTATATCTATTAAGCACATTGACATATATTTCTGCAGTAATATCATAGTTTCTCTGCAATTTGGAAAGGTAAAGCTCTTTTGCCGGAAGAGAAGCAATTTCAGAGTTGAGCTTATTAATTCTGGTTTTATTTTGATCGATTTTTCTATTGAGATCGTTACTAAGGCTGCCTAAAGCATTCTGAACATCTCTACCGAAAATCCGGATATTTTCCATATTTTTATTTATAAACATATGATTCGGTGCATATTGCTGAGTAAGACGTGCATTTTCCTGCTCAAGTTTACTCAGTTCAATGCTCAATCCTTGAGCCGTACCGGTTTGAAATCTGGTAAGAAAAGAAACCATCTCATTTAACAGAGCCAGACGGTTGGAATCGACTGTTGTTGAATACCGTTCCATCAGATTCTGAACCTGAAATACAGCTGACTTCAATTCCGATTCTGTTTCCCGTAAATCCATAAGAGCTACCGGTGGAGCAAATGCATTGGCCAAGCCGATTGTGGGATGTTTATCCCGGTAGCTTTTCAGTGCAGTTTCCGCCTGAAGCATATCTTTGCGGGCAGCCTTAAGCTGGGTGTCCAAAACAGAAATCAGATCGCCGATTCTATTATGTTTAGTTAAGGTGTTTTCTGATGCGAAATCATCAGCAACGGTGTTGATTATGGAAGTAATCATCTCATAATCTCTTCCATTTAAGGAGATGGACATAACAGTACCATCTCTGCTGGCTGTTTTAGTAATCATATTGTCAACAATATAATCTATTGCATCACGCAATCTGGTTACCTGAAATTTTACATTGAAAGGCGCGGAAAGAAAATTCTTTGAAAAGCGCATATACACTCCGGGAATGGAGATATGGCTGAGAGATGAAATGTCTGCGCTGTGAATGATCTTTTTGTGACCGGACCGATCGGTAAAGTAAAGCTTGTAATTGTTTTTGCAGATTTTAAGCTGGTATACTCCAGGATCTGCATCAATCTGAACCGCCAAAGAATCAAAAATCATGGAACGGGGATATTTGGAGACTCGCAGCTGCAATGCCAGCTTGCGAACCACTTTTTCCAGAAATGATCTGCTTTTTACAAGCACAGCTTTGGCTTCGGGTCCCAATGAGACTCGCTCATCGATAGCATTGCCCTCATCAGGATCTTCAAAATGCAGAATGGCTGTGGCACTAAGCTGCGGCTTTACCACTCCCAGTTTATTTATAGCCACAAACCATGCTGCACTAACTAATAAACATGTCGGAAGAATAAACCATAGTCTACGCCAGATCAAATGAACATAATGATCCAACTGACGTTTCATAGCGGCTTGATTCGTCCTGTTGGTTTGGGTTCTGAAACTCACAATATACCTCGGATGTTGAAATTTGATAATCAAACCATCAATCCCTGATGGTCATGATTCCCACATAGAAAGAGAGAAAGAAGGTTGCTACAGGTAAAACATCCCTGACCAGAATTTCTCCGAAACTTCTGTTATTAGTGGGAGTCCAGACTTGATCACCTGACTTGAAACCGATTGACTGCAGTGATTTTCCGGATTCCAGATAGGGGATCAGGTTTTTGTTAAGCACTTTGCGGTCTCGCTCCCAGTGCATTTTTTTAAGCCCCTTTTCATGAACAGTTCCACCGGCCATGGAAATCAAATCCCACATAGAGCGATGCGGCTCAACATAGTACATTCCAGAACGGTTGAACCCCCCAAGTAATCCCACCCTGATAAGAGGGGTTACCTGGATTTCAGGATAGTGTAAATACTGCTCGTAGGCTTTTTTTAAAAATCCCTCAATTTCTTCTGGATTTTGATTTGCCACATGGTATTGACCTATTATAGGAAGAAAAATGTCACCATTTCCATCTATTGGATAAATACCATTTATAAAAGAAGTACTGTCTAAAGGAACTGAAATCCTAAGACCATCACCAGCATTAAAAACATTAACATTGTTTTGCTGCATGGTTTGAGAAAAACTGGTCGCACTTATCAGCAAAATACACATAAAAGACATAAATATGCTTTTGTGGTAAAGGTTCATTTTCACCTCCCCTCATCAGTGTTATTAGATGTCAAATGGATTAGAAGTATGAATTTCACAGCTGGCCTCCCTTGATGAATGTGACGATAAGCTTTTCAGGTATACAAAATGCAAGAGACATGCCAGAATGGAATGTGACCAGGATAGGAAAGTAACTTGGTTTTTTATGCGCTTAGATGTGTCAAAAGGTAAGCAGATTCAGCCACTATTATTACAATCTGTGCGTACACAGAGATAAAAATGACCAAACTTGTCAATTGTAGGAAAAACAGTATTAATATTATTCCGGCTCTGCAGTGCCAACCTCAATAAAGTCCTCAAGTTGTGGCATCTTTTTAATAAGCTCTTTACATGCAGCACTCAGGTGCTCAGCATAACGGAAATGTGCACCCAGCCCTGTTCTCAGTTCGATTTCGTAAATGAATTTGTCCAGATGTGTAGAATGCTCAAAAGGTACCTGTGTTCCCAGAAGAAGACCATAAACATAGGCCGGAGCATTTTCTGTCAGGACTATCCTCTCTATAAATGCTGCCTTTTTTCTCATCAGCTTATCAAATTGTTCATGATTGACCCCACTGGGCAGGTAAAAACCAACAGGTGTAAGAGGTGTGAAACGGTAACCACTTCTGTGACGGTTCAAATCTCTAAGCTCTGCAATAGCCAGGTTATTCCAGGCAGCTCTGATTGTAACTCTTTTTACCGATGTTCCGCAGGTACTGTAACGGTTAACTTTACCATTGAAAGCATCACGGTAATCCTGAAGCTCTGGCAAAAAAGAAGCAAAACGATTATCCGCCTCAACCCACACATCATCACCAAGCAAGTCTGTAGCGACGCCCTCTGTTTTAATTTTTTTAATAGCGTAGTCAAAAATCTGCTTCGCCTGAAATCTACTGGCGTCATCTGAATGACAATGCCGGCTAAGTCTGGGGACAAATTTCGATAATTCCTGGCGAAGTCCTTCCGCACATACTTTAGCCTCCAGAAGAGGTAATGAATCCAACTGCTTAATAGTTTCACTCCATACACGTGCAGTCATTACCATCGCAACATTAGTTCTGGTGGCAAATGGAATAAAATATCGCGATCGGTCCAAAGCATAGTTTTTCCTGAGCCTTTCCACAACTTTTGGTGTAGCACCATCCGGTATTCTGACTACCGAAATATCCTGTTGGGCAATTTGGTCAAGCTTTTGGTAAACATCATGATATATGGAGAAGGAAAGCTCCATCAGCTCCTCCCATTGATCTGTCAATTCGGGAGAAACCCCGATATCCAGGGCTGATGGCAGGTTGGACTTGTCCAGTTTTATATAACGGGTGCTGGACTCCTGACCATCACAAAGTTGAGCCAGCTCAAAAAGCTTGTAAGCCAGAAACATTGAACATCCATCGATCACCATAGCAATCCCGCCAGTCATTCCTGTGATTGAGGCATGTCCATAATCCACAAATCTGAAAATAGCGTCGACTGACTTGTCAGGATCATTCCAGTCGATAGAGGAAAGGATTGATTGGATACCTTTATTGGAACGGGAATAACGGGCCAGACAGCTTGCCAGAAGCTCTGGTGTAACTGCTGGACTATCTTTAGCTCCTGGTGGGGGACAAATGGCAATTCCCTGAATTTTCATGAAGCAAAACCTTCCTTAAGCTTTAATGGAGGAAGCCGGCCTGTTTAAAAGCCGGCATACAAAGAGGATTAATACCTGTAATGCTCTGGTTTGTAAGGACCTTCCACAGAAACTCCGATGTAGTCGGCCTGTTTCTGAGTAAGTATTGTCAATTTTGCACCGATCTTCTCCAGGTGCAGACGTGCGACTTCCTCGTCAAGTTTCTTAGAAAGACGGTATACTCCGGCCTTGTATTTGTCGCGATTTTCCCACAGATCCAACTGTGCCAGAGTCTGATTGGAAAAAGAGTTCGACATGACAAATGATGGATGACCGGTTGCGCATCCAAGGTTTACCAGCCGGCCCTCTGCCAGCATAAAAATAGCATGACCATCCGGAAAAATATATTTGTCAACCTGAGGTTTGATATTGATCTTAGTTATGTCAGGGATCTTCTCCAGTGATGCAACCTGTATTTCATTGTCGAAATGCCCTATATTGCAAACGATAGCCTGATCTTTCATTCTGGCCATGTGTTCAGATGTGATAATATCTGTATTTCCGGTTGTAGTTACATAAATATCGGCTTTACCCAGAGTCTCTTCGATAGTAGTTACTTCATAGCCGGCCATTGCTGCCTGAAGAGCACATATGGGATCTATTTCGGTTACAATCACTCTTGCACCAAATCCGCTCATTGATTGAGCACAACCTTTTCCCACATCTCCGTAACCACAGACAACGGCAACTTTTCCTGCAATCATTACATCTGTTGCACGTTTGATTCCATCTGCCAGGGATTCCCTGCAACCATATAAATTATCAAATTTTGATTTGGTCACAGAGTCATTAACATTGATTGCCGGAACAAGAAGTATTCCCTGTTCCATCATCTGATAGAGGCGATGAACTCCAGTTGTAGTCTCTTCAGAAACACCTTTCCAATCCTTTACCACTTTGTGCCAGAACTGATTATCTTTTTGGTAAACCATCTTGAGCACTTTTTTAAGCGATATCACATCCTGACTTTCTGAAGGTGTATCGACCCACTTGTCACCGTTTTCCAACTGAAAACCTTTATGAATCAGAAGTGTGGCATCACCACCGTCATCTACTATAAGTTGAGGCCCTTTTCCATTGCCAAAATTCAGCGCCTGAAAAGTCAGAGCCCAGTAATCATCGAGTGTTTCACCTTTCCATGCAAAAACCGGCACTCCAGCCTTGGCTATCGCTGCTGCAGCATGATCCTGAGTGGAGAAAATGTTGCATGATGCCCAGCGCACCTCTGCTCCCAATTTTACCAGCGTCTCAATAAGAACCGCAGTCTGAATTGTCATATGAAGTGAACCGGAGATCCTTACACCGGAAAGAGGTTTTTTCTGAGCATATTTATCCCGGATTGCCACGAGACCGGGCATCTCTTTCTCCGCTATCTCAATCTCTTTGCGTCCCCAGTCTGCAAGTCCCATATCGGCTACCATGTGTGGTAACTGGGCCCAGATCTCAACATGTGGTGCCATGCACCCTCCTTAGTTTTAAGTTTTATAAGTGTGATTACTTTTTGCGATATTGAAGTTTCAATTTAAAATCAGCTATTGAATGTTGATATCCCGCTGCGCTGAATTGAACATTGTCCATATTAAATACCGAATTAAGTCTTGAAAAATACAACCTTGGGCGACCATCTGAAAACCCCTAAGATTGCGAATATACCAAAATTAATCATTCAGTAATACCACAATTACCTCCCATTGGATGCAATCAGTGCATATATTACTTTAATAGATATGAAAACCTTCAATATCGCACTTTGCCAGATCACCCCTTCGTTTGAAAAGAAAACCAACATTGAACGTGCCATAGATATGATTGAAGAAGCTGCTTCCAGGGGTGCGGCGTTGGTTACCTTGCCGGAAATGTTTTATTACCCATTTCAAATTCAGGGAATTGGCAGTATCGCTGCTGATGAAAGCAAAACAGTTTCTCTATTTGGACAGATCGCCAAAAAGCATGGTATATATCTTTGTACCGGATCTATGGCTTTCAAAGAAAACGGTCTTATTTTCAATCGTTCCTATCTTTTGGGACCTCAAGGGACTGTGCTGCTAAAGTACGATAAATGCCACCTTTTTGATGTAAATTTTAAGGGATTAGAGATTCGTGAATCTTCAGTTTTCACTCCTGGTAATCAGATTGTTTCTGTGCAGACTGAATTGGGTAGAATCGCTATCATAATTTGTTATGATATTCGTTTTCCAGAACTACTACGTAACCAAAATCTTCTGGGTATAGATCTGCTTATAGTTCCTGCTGTATTCAATAATATCAGCGGGCCGGCACACTGGCATGTAATGATGAGAGCCAGAGCTATTGAAAATCAGTTTTTTCTGGCCGCTGTTTCTCAAGGTCAAAACAGAAAATCATTTTATAAGGCTT
>DATAMG010000049.1:0-28822 GCA_036260705.1 Chitinispirillaceae bacterium
GTTAACATGCTCCTCCTAATCTGATAACCAAGTCCCAGCATCAGTTACAATCTATATAATATATCCCATTATTCGGGAAATTCCAGTTTTTTTTTATAAAGCATTGCAAGCAGGAATAATTGGCCATTGAATCGATTAATATAATGGAACCTCTTCTATCTTGCACTATGAAAGCATTTTAAACAAAAATCAGCTCTGATATTGTGCAGAGGTCAGTAACCATTTCGAAAGAACAAACGGGCTGTTAATGATTAAAAATTACCGTTCGAGGTTAATTAACTTTGCAGGCGAAAGGCATCGAGTGCCAAACCAATTGCCTGCCGGGGGTCAAAAGCCTCTTTAAAATAGGAGCTGTCAATTTTTCCAATCTTTTTGAGATCCCAGGCACCAGGAAGATAAATAACAGTCTTGCCGGTAGCCAGAGCCAGAGCAATCTCACTGAGAGTACCCAAAGCCCCTGGAAAAGCAATAATAACATCGGCTGTATGCACTACCAGTACATTTCTGGAGATACCCATCCCTGTTGGAATAGCTATGTTTATATAAGGATTAGCATCCTTTTTCTTGTCACCTGGAAGAATTCCTATTACTGTCCCACCGTTTTCTGCAGCACCTTTACTGCAAGCTTCCATAATCCCACCCAGACCACCACAGACAAGAACTGCTCCGCGATTAGCAATGTGACCACCAAGTTCAAAAGCAAGCTGGTATTGTTCATCTGAAGTTTCAGCTGCACCGATTACTCCGATTACCGGTCTTTGGTTATGCAAAATTCCTCCTGAATTAAATTGAGGGAGAACAGGATTTAATGAAAATTTTTAAACCGCTAATCGCCAATGATTTTGATTAACACTTTTTTGGGCCGTTGTCCATCAAATTCGCCATAAAAAATCTGCTCCCAAGGACCAAAATCCAATTTTCCATGGGTAACAGCAACAACTACTTCTCTACCCATAACTTGTCTTTTAAGATGTGCATCAGCATTGTCTTCTGCACCGTTATGTCTGTATCTGGAAACAGGTTCGTGTGGAGCAAGGTCCTCAAGCCAATCATCAAAATCCCTGATGAGCCCCTGCTCATTATCATTAATGAAAACGCTGGCGGTGATATGCATGGCATTGACCAGACATAACCCTTCAACAATGCCGCTCTCATTTATTGCAGTTTGCACCTCAGCCGTGATATTCAGATAATCACGGCGATGTGGAGTATTGAAGTTCAATACTTTTCTGAACGATTTCATAACTGCATGTCTCTGGTTTGTGAAGACAGTTCATCGCGACGTTTTTCAAACCCTTTTTTTCCCAAAAGAGCAAACATGTTTTTCTTATATTCCTCAACACCCGGCTGATCAAAAGGATTAACTCTTAACATGTAGCCGGAAAGTGCAATTGCTTTTTCAAAGAAATAAAACAGCTGCCCCAGAGTCCTTTCTGAACGATCATCAAGTACCAGAGTACTGCATGGTACACCACCATCGAAATGAGCTAAAAGAGTACCTTTATAGGCATTTTGATTTATCTCCTCAAAAGTCTTACCGGCCAGATAATTAAGCTCATCACTGTCATCCTGAAATTGCGGTACTGTTACACTTTTTAAAGTATTCTTAACAATAACGAATGTCTCGAAAATATTACGCAAGCCATCCTGCATATACTGACCAAGAGAATGTAAATCGGTAGTATAATCCAGAGAAGATGGAAAAATACCTGTTCCGTTTTTGCCTTCACTTTCCCCGGCAAGCTGTTTCCACCATTCACTGATAAAGTGAAGCTGTGGCTGAAACGATGCCAGCACTTCAGTTGTATATCCTTTTCTAAAAAGAATATTGCGTACGGCAGCATAATGTCCGGCCAGATTTTTTTCCCAGGTGTAACCGCTGCAAAAATCTGATGCTTCTGCTGCACCTTCAATCAGTTTTGCAATGTCAATACCTGCAACGGCTATCGGAAATAAACCTACAGGAGTCAAAACAGAAAACCTTCCTCCAACATCAGCTGGAATATCAAATGTGGTATAACCTTCTTCTGTGGCAAGCTTACGCAATGCACCTTTAACAGGATCTGTTGTAGCAATAATTCTGGAAGCTGCTTCTTTCCTTCCATAACGTGCTTCCATCCATTGTCTAATCACTCTGAATGCTATACCCGGTTCAGTCGTTGTACCACTTTTGGAAATAATATTAACCGCGACATTGCTATCTTTTACCAGCTCAAGTAAATCTGACAGATAATCTGAATTAATGGAATGTCCTGCAAAAATGACCCTGGGTTTTCGCATATCTTCAAAAGATACTGATGAGAATTCAATAGCAGCTTTGGCCCCAAGATATGATCCCCCAATTCCTACACATATCAGCACATCAGCCTTACTGCGTATCTGCTGAGCTTTTTCTTTAATAGATTCTATTACAGATCTATTCATTACCCGGGGAAGGTCAAGCCAGCCAAGAAAATCATTTCCCGGACCATTGCGATCAGCAAGCATCTTTTCTGCAGAAGCAATAGATTGGTTATAAGATTCGATCTCATTGGCAGAAACAGTATTTTTCAAAAAAAGATCATTGTAGCTGATTTTGATATTAGACATTTGCTATTCCCTTCATTATAGTTCTAATAAAAAGTGGAAGTAATAAAATAATATGTTTGCAGATAGTTTCTGAGGAAAAACAGCTAAAGAAACTTGATATTTATTTTTTATTTATGAGACAGATTCGAGGCCAGATATTAAACTTACCGTAAATGCATCGCCCTTCTTACAGGGCATAACTCAGCTTACAGATATCTCTGAATAAGACCTTTATCCCTGATTATAGGCCTGGCGATAGACATCATAACTACACCACTTTTAAAGATGGTTACTGTTCCGGTTGATTCAGAAATTGTTATGGCTAAAGCATTTGTGCAAGCGGTGATTCCGGCAGCTGCAGCATGCCTGGCGCCATATCCGCCAGGTAATGCAGGCAATTCCTCTGTCAGTTGGGGACGGAGATAACTTCCCGCAGATAAAACGATTCCATCTCCTGTGATAACAAATGCTCCATCAATGCTGGCAAATTCCTTTATAGTTTCAACCAGACCAGGATCCAAAATATTACGCTCCGCTTCACTATATCCTCTAAAAGGATTTATAATAAGCTGCCTTACCCATGCATTAACCGAATTAGTATCACCCAGAACAAAAATAGTGCCTACCGGTTTCCCTTCCCTGCCTTCAACAGCAATCTCCTGAGCAAGTCCAATTAATCTTTCCAAGACTTCCGGTTTAACATCGACTGGTACTATAGCTTGAGCACTCGTAAAGAAAAATTCATATTCCAAGGCTACATCAATTGCCACTATCGTATCAAAAACACCATTTCTGGAATTTCCGGATAGACAGACAACCCTGGATTCTCTATTAATAAGACTGCGGGAAAGTGCCAACAATATACCAATTTTTATCTGCCCTGTGCGGGATGAGGGAATGGAAGGGACTTGAATAATTCCGGCAATACGCCGATTTCGTGCCAGTTCAAATCGTGCTTTGTTACTTGTAACCAGGATCAGTTTCGGTTTCAATCTGAACTGATCAATAAAATCGTTTTCCCGTACTGTATCTGCAAAGATCATTATGGCATTGGCTCTGGTATCACGGGCCAGGTTTACAGCTGCAGAGATAATCGGACTTACAAATTTTCTGGTAACATTTTTTGAAACATTGTCATCGTTGAGCGGATTTTTAAGCCCACTGATTATTTTGTTGATGTCCACAGGAGATTCGAAAGCAAGTAACTGTTCCCTGACCGCATCAGTTTTGAAAAAAGTGGCCAACTCAGACAAAATCTCAATCTGTTTATTGTTATCAGCTTCATCCCGGGCTATCAGCAATACTATGACATGAGCCAGAGCTCCACGGGCAGCATCATATTTTATTCCACTCAGACTTCTGCCTACAACAATGACAAACTCTTCTTTAATCGGTCCACGAGCCTGCGGAAGAGCCAACCCCTGCCCAATAAAGGTGGATGATGATTCCTCTCTTTTTAGAATCTCCTCAATTATTGCCTTCTGTTTACGAACATCGAGCGCCTTAAAAAGTACAAGCGATAATTCCTTTAATGCTTCTACTTTATCCTCCGATTTAATATCTATCACGGTAGGAATGGTAAGATACTGCTCAAATGTCACATTCACTCCTGGCTATACAGTAGCACTGTAATAATCAACTATCAATCGTTTTCTAATAACAACTTCAGCATTGACAGTAACAGCATTCTGCTTTACTAATATACCCAAACCCTGTTTTACAATATCTCCAGATTCAAGTCCGCTTATCTGTTCAATATTACGTTTACCTGCTCTTAGCTGATCAATAAGCCCCCCAATAGCAGCTTTGATTGCAGCCTCTGTATTATAACCTTTTTTCAATAAACTGGCAACCACATGTACCGGTAAAATGCGGTACAAACTGAGGAATTCACTTTGCAGATACGAACTCACCTGCTGCATTGAAACCCGATGCGCTGAAAATTCATCTCTGGCATTAGTAATCCGGTTTTTCTCGATGTCCACTATCGACCTGATAGAAACCGGAGCTTTGTAATCTATATAAGCATTGCCGAAATTCTTTTTTTTCCCGCTATTTAAAAACAAAGGAAGATAAGCTAAAAAATCTGCCCCGAAATAGTATAGCGAACCCAACAAACGCTTGAAGATAGCATTGCCCTTTTTCTTGAGCTGCTTTCCTTTGAGCAATAATTCAAAATAAGGAAGATCGGGAATCATTTCATAAGAAACGGCAATAGGTACAACGTAAACATCACGACTGAGATCTTTAGCCTGTGAGAGTACTGCAGCACCCAAAATACCGTTTTTCAACTCAAGCATAGCTCCGGAATAACTTCTTCCACCTTCAGGAAAAACAATAATCGGCTGCCTTTTTTCCATCATGGAAATGACACTATCACAGAGCTTACGCACGTAAGTTCTCTCAAAACCAGTATCTCTGGAAACCGCAAACGCTCCAAATGAAGTAAATCGGGAACCTATATATGGAAGACGGGTAAGATTATCACCAGCCGCAAACCGCATCTCCTTAAATCCTTTTTTATGCACCTCATATCCGACCAGTATATAATCGACATGGCTGCGATGAGTGCAGGCAAACATTAATGGATACTTCTGATAGAAGTCCGGATCCAATTGTGGCCCGCACAGATTTATGGAGGTGTAGTAACTATCAAAAAAACGATCTAATTGATCACTGACGTCGCAAATAGCTTTATGAAAAGAACTCATGAAAATAGCCCTATAAATGACAAATAATACGATATCGTATAAAAATAGGATTTGAGGTCGTTAAAACCAAATCAAATATCATTGCCTCAAAAAAAAAGAGGAGAGAAATACTCTCTCCTCAAAACAGATGTGTCTAAAAATCAACAGCTGTATACGATACAACTGTCCTTAAGCTACATCGTTAATTACATCGACATCGATATTTTCGTCATCAACACCATCTGCACCATGCTCAAGCTCAAAGCTCTCACTCTCACTTTTCATCTGCTCGATAAGATCATCTCTTCCGATCAACTGAAGATGGCGAATACGTTTGTATTCATTTCTGTGTTCGGGGCAATACTTAGGATAGATAAACTGTCTGGGGTAAATTTTGACTTCAAACTGATGAGTACACCCTTCAAGAGCGCAATCCATAACCATTGTAACAACTTCAGTATATGTATGTTTAAAAGTCTGGTTCTTAATATTCACATCTTCAGGTTTGGTTCGTTTCCTTATACGATATCTGTCCTGACGATGTTCGGGACAGTATTTTGAAATATGAATGCCAAAAAAGATCTTTCCGCATCCAGGATATTGACATTTTTTTTCCCGGAGCTTCTGACGTCGCCGTGATTTTGGTAACTGCATAAAAGAATCCTCCACCTCGGAATGGGGAATTAAAAGAAGATGTAAATTTCAAATCTGATTAAAGCTATTGCTCAAAGAGTGTCTATAATATATAGATAAATAGGTCAAAAAGCAAACTTTTTATAGGCTACTCTGAGAGTCCTTTTGACATAGTAGTACGACTGGCCTGTTTTAATTCATTGTTTTCAGTGCTGTTATAAACACTATTGACACTGGTCGACCACAAACGTATTTTCCTCGCGATTCCTTTACTTAGGAATCACCGGATCCGTCAACCAACCCCGGACGCAATTTGGATATCCACAGATAATCCAATGAATTGCTTGTGTATCATACTAACCCAGATACCATATTTATAACATGCTTGCTGATGTAAGTAGAAATACGCTTTCCCTTTCTAAATATTTGCTATTGGATTATCAGGTTTTTTCATGAGCGACCAATCAAAGAATTCCTTCCATACGAATATTACAGTTACCCTCCCAATGACTCTGGATCGGTTCTGGATAGCAAAAACAAATCTTCTAAGCCAAAAGCCAGAAAATACTCTGATTATTGATCTTACAAAAACTACTCGAATTGACTCCGCAGGATACTGTTTTATACGTCTTCTTCACACAATGTATGAACAGGCCGGGAAAAAACTGATTATTCGAAATTTAGCTCCTGAATTACAGGAACCTCTTCAAAGTTGGACCACCACTACAGAAGAATGCAAAGTTCAACCGGAAAATGATAATTTTTTTGTGAGAATCGGTAACACAGCAATCTCTTTTAAAGAAAATGTTCTCAACGCATTGTCTGTATTAACAGAAATGATTTATTGGGGCACCCTGGGCCTTTTTAAAAAAAGAGATTTTAAACGCGGTGCTTTTGGGGAGCAGATGTATCTTTTAGGGTATAAAGCATTTGGAATTGTGGGATTACTTTCATTTTTAATAGGAATTGTATTGGCACTTCAAACCGCTATGCAATTGGAAACTTTTGGAGCAGGTATTTTTCTGGCACCTCTTATAGGTATCACTATGGTTAGAGAGTTGGGCCCACTTTTAACTGCGATAATTTTAGCAGGAAGGACTGGAAGCGCAACAACTGCAGAAATCGCCACCATGGTCGTTGGTGAAGAACTGGATGCCCTGCAAACCATGGGAATAAATTCAACACAATACGTTGTAGTACCCAAATTCTGGGCAATAAGCATTACAATGCCAATACTATCCATAATGGCAACCGCAGCAGGCATATTTGGCGGATTTCTTATTACAGTATTTTATCTTGATCTGTCTTCCTCTCTTTATTGGAACGAACTGGCTAAAAGCATACAGTTCAGAGATTTCTGGGCCGGATTTGTGAAATCCATTATCTTTTCCTGGCTTATTATCTGGATAGGTTCATTTTATGGTTTCAGAGTCCGCGGTGGTGCCGAAGCTGTAGGGAAAGAAACTACTGCCAGTGTTGTAACCGGAATATTTATAATTATTCTGGCTGATGCACTTTTTTCCTTTATCCTGTAGGTGATCTGTGTTAAAAGATTCACAACCAGTGGTAGAAATTGACGAACTTGTGGTTAAATACGGAGAAAGAACTGTTTTAAATAACATTACCAGCCGGATCTATCCTAGTGAAATCAGAGTCATCCTGGGGACTTCCGGTTGTGGAAAAACGACACTTCTAAAATCAACTATCGGCCTTTTGAAACGCACATCTGGAAAAGTTCGGATTTTCGGTACTCTCATTAATGATCAGGATGAACCACAGACAGTCGAAATTCTAAAAAAAGTAGGTGTTTTATTTCAAAATGGAGCACTTCTTGGTTCGCTTACTGTTATGGAGAATGTAGCGTTACCCCTTCAGATGCATACTACTTTACCGGAGAAAATAATCCGGGAAATCGTAAAATTAAAACTTGAACAGGTTGACCTTCCTCAGGCTGCAAATCTCTATCCGGGAGAGCTTTCCGGTGGTATGAGAAAGCGGGCTGCACTGGCCAGGGCACTGGTTCTTGATCCTCCATTACTATTTTGTGATGAACCTTCAGCTGGTCTTGATCCGGTCACCTCTGCCGGCCTGGATGATCTTTTGTTAAAGCTACGCAAAACGCTGGGAATTACTATTGTCGTAGTGACTCACGAACTGTACTCTATTGAGAAGATTGCAGATAGCATAACATTTCTGCACAAAGGCTCTCTTCTTTTTGAAGGCGCCTTCAAAGATGCAATGGAAATTGATCATGGCCCAATTTACGATTTTTTCCAAAGACGTGAATCAGACCCAAACAAGCATCATCGCTGCAGCCTTAATTTCAATCTGGAGATTAAAAAATGAGTATTTCAAGGGCACAAAGCGCCCGACTGGGTATTTTTCTAATTATCGGAATTATTCTGCTGCTTATCTTTGCTGCCATTCCTCTGGGAATAAAACTCAATGACAAATATAATGAATATATCGCCTATTTTCAGGGTGAATCTTTGAGTGGTCTGGAGCAGGGCGCAGTCGTAAAATATAGTGGTGTACCTGTAGGAAAAGTGGAAAAAATCACCTACCTTCCAAATGACTTAACTAAAGTACGGGTTACCATGAAACTTCAGGCTGATTTTCCCATGAAAGTGGATATGGTGGCAACCACAGGAGCAATGGGGATCACCGGACTTAAATACGTTGAGATCACTGGGGGAACAAATGAATCAGAACTGCTCAAAGCCGGCTCTGAAATTCCCACAAAACTTTCTATGATTTCAACAATTACCGGTAAAGCTGAGGTCATCGTGGCAAAAATCGAACTTCTTCTTAATCATCTTACTCAGATTACAAACCCGGATAGCCTAGCCTCGTTTAAACAGATATTGGACAATGTAGCAGTAATCACAGAAAATGTTAAAGTATTTGTGAGTGAATCTCGCCCGAAGATCGACTCTATAACATTCTCAACTAACAACATTATTTCTAAAATTGACGGGATAGCATCAGATGTCAAAGAGTTCACCGGTAACTTCAAAAACTCAGTCAAAGGTGAGCAGATCGCAAATACATTCGCATCTTTCGATTCAACAGCACAGGCTGTTAAAAATCTTACAGAAGACCTTTCGCTGATGATTCGTCAAAGCAGAGAGGATTTCACTGTAGGTATGCAAAATATACGGGAAGCTACCGAAAATGCTAATCAATTAACCAAGGTTCTTTCCGAAAACCCGTCCCTGTTGCTAAGAAACGAAACACAGAGAGAAAGGGACATCCGATGAAAAAACGGACAATTTTCCTTGTAATAGTCACAATTCTTTCCACTGTTATTGCCGGATGCGGAAAAATGCCTGTAAAGCAATTCTACATCCTTAACTACCTGCCATCCTCAGTCCGGGATCGGCTTTATAGAAGTCCTTATCCCTATACTATTCGTTTGCGAGAACTGGATATCGAAGAAGCCTACAACAGACCACAAATCGTTTATCGCCAAAGCCCTTTTCAGCTCCGATATTACGTATACCAGGTCTGGGCAGTTAAACCGACCCGCATGATCACAGACCTTCTCAATAAGCATCTGGTCACAGCCAATATAGTAAGCAGTATTATTAGAAGATTTGATGAGGGCCCTAAACCGGATTTTGAACTCAATGGAACCATCGAATCACTTGAAGAATATGACAGCGAACAACTCTGGTTTGCTCATATGTGCATCAGACTGAATCTGGTTCGCGTAAAAGACGGAAAAACCATTTACACCCGCCGTTTCGATCATAGGAAAAAAGTTTTTCAGCATGAACCAGAATATGTCATAAGAGAAATGTCCGCACTAATGGAGTATATAGTTACTCAGGCTATTCATGATATTGATGTTAAACTGGCACAGGAAATGGGCATTCAAATAAATCAAACGCACATCGATGATTCCTCCACTGGACTTTTGGGAGATTCCACAATTACCGGAGAGTAAAAATGATTCAAAAACAAATCGCTTTCATTCTTCTGGTAGCAAATACCCTTTTTGCAGAACTTCCATCGAATTTACCAGGCGAGGAAATTACCCACGAATACTTAAAATATTCAATTAAAAAGGACAGTACACTTTTTAAATCTGCACCACTTTCAGTCCGTGACTCATCAGCATGGTTTGAATCTGTACAAAAGACCTGGGATGCACCCTCTTTGGCTGAGCAGATGGCCTCTGATAAAGTAACAGTTCCCCTGGGAAAGGGGGGAATTTTCATACCCCGGTTTACTATTCGTGGAACAGAACCGGACATCGAAATCGTTGATGCAGAAGGTCAGGTATATGCTTCAGGTGAGCCAGGAGAAACCCAAGCTGTCGAACCGGGTATATACTTTGCCATTTTGGGAAGCGGCACACAACGCCAGAAGATTGTAAATAAAATTAAGATAGAAGAGTCAAAAACCGTACCGCTAGTACCTAACTGGTCAGGCCTGGTAATTGAAACCATCGACACCAATTCAACTCCATTTCGAGGTGAGTACGAACTGGTTAACATTACTGATTTTGATCCGTATGGAAGAGGGTTTGGAGCCGACCCGGATAGAGGTGACATGGTTAATACCTGGATTTTAAAACCTGGTACTTACAAAATTTTGGGCAGAGGTGAAAGTTTCAATACACTGGTTAATTTTATCACAGTTCGACTGCTGCCAGGTGAACTTACGAAAGTTCTTCTGATTCAAAATCCCGAAAACATGAAAATAATCAGTGGCGGCACAGTAGATATTACTCCTGGAAAGGCAATCACTTCAAATTGGAAATACGGAGCCAACATTGGCATGACCCTTCAATTTAATGGTGAGACCAACCGTCTGGAAAAGCACAAAAACTCGATATCTTCTTTTTTAAGCACCCGTACGAATTTCTGGCTCAGATATAACAAAACCCCTTATGAATGGGAATCATCAGCGCGCCTTGATGAGGGTTTCAATCTCTCTGATCTTGACCTGAGCCATCTGACCACCGGCCCTGACGAGTTAAGAATACACTCCATTTTTATTTGGCGCTTTATCCCATGGTTTGGCCCATACTGCAGAGCAGAGCTCCGTACAAATCTCCTACCCCACCGAATCAGCCTCGATAAATCTCTTTATGGGCAGTTTTGCATGGTCGATGACAAAAACGCCATTTCTACTTTTGATTCATTAAACCAAGTTAAAAAGCTGAGCGCCCCATTTTCGCCATTAACTCTTGATTTTGGCGGAGGAGCTAATTTTGATGCTTTCGATACCCGTTTCTTTGAGCTTAAAATCCAAATAGGTGTTGGAAGCTCATTCAACCGCTTCCCAGACAGATATATTAGTATTAGTTCAAATGATATAGACACCAATAGTATCAATCCTCAGAATAGCTCACTGATAAATAACAGCATAATTTTAAGAAAAGAGAAAAAAACCAGAATATTTGAATTCGGCCCACAATCATCTTTAATTGGCAATGTACAGCTTGGGCGAATCGGTACCGCGGGAGCAGAACTGAAAATCTTTGCACCAATTGTTCCAGAAATGCGTTTTAAAAGCCCTGATTTCGATTTTTCAGCAACCTTAAGCTGGAGACTTGCCAGAGCTGTTACTCTTGACTATGAATACGACTGGCTGCTTAAACAGCCAGAGAACCTGGACGCCCGCCTGGATAAAAGTACTCATAATATCTGGTTGAGGTTTTCATTCTCCAGCAGATAACGATTGACATTGGTTTTAATCTGTTGTGCTTCTGAGCCCATCACGACTGCGCAATTCAGGATGATTAGAAAATTAAATCACCTATTGGCTATTCTGAGAATCGGTTTTTTAATTCATGCTTTTGTTTTAAATAACAGGATAACCATCTGTGAAACGCATCAAACCTTACAGACTTATTTTCAGGAATAATGGTAAGCAAGGCTCCTTCACCATAAACATCCTTAACTCCTGCCAAACACCTGATATCAAACAGCATATCCTGTGTAACTGGCAATTGAACCACAAATTGCCATTTGTCATGCATATTACCAATCCTTCTGGTTTATATAGACACTCCCAGAAAGCAATATACAATATACACTCAAGATTACAATCTTTTTTATGAACAATTTTAAATATAAAGCAGCGCCGAAAAACACTCCGCAGTATCACAATTATAGGCACCTGCTATTTACAGTTATGAATTTTACCTTTAACCTAAATTCCGCAGTTGAGGTGGATGCAGAGACGTAACCTATTGAGATGATAAGCCTTGAACGCGTTGCAGGCCTTATCGACGGGGTGATAAGGTCAAAACGCGTGAATGGCTTAGCGCTCAATAGGTTACGCTTATGCGCTGCATTCAACTGCGGATTTTAGGTTTAATATATAAGTCTTATATTTCTTCACGTATTCTTTCTGTTTCAATGATGATAACATCCTTTTCCCCATTCTGGCCGTAACTTAACTGAATGGTTGATGCAGCCCGTTCGTCAACATAAATAGTTATACCTTCAGCTGTTTTAATCTTTCGCTTCTTTGAAACCGATGCTGCAGCGTCTTTATCCAAATAAAACTGTTCATTCTCAAGCTCACCCTTTTTTAAACAAGAACGATATGTATTTCGAATCGAATCATTTGCATAAGGGCCGAAAACCTGATCAAAGAACTCCGTTTCATTGAAACTATCCTGGCTTTTAAGAAACTGGTCAGTGCGCTGCTGCAGCTGTTGGCTAAATTCCCTCGGAAGCTCTTCAATATGTTTTCTGGAGGTGTTTTTTACCACATCCCATAAGGATTCTGTCATCTCCTTTTCACTTTTTTTTCTGCGGACATTTAAAAAGCCCTGGAAAAAACCTGATATTCCGGCTCGTACATTCCTGTCTATAACCATAACCACCGGATTCTCCTCTGAAATATCAACCAATGCCGCTTTCTGCATTGCATCCGGTGAACCTGTGAATGTATCTGCAACACTCTCTAAGACAACTCTGGAGCCCTCTTTTGAGTACCTTAACACCTCTTCATGCTCATACTTTATAATTGCAAACATGTCTTTTTGCAAAGTTGAGAGGCCCATTAGAATCATCACCCCTTTTTTTATGCGCTTATCCTCCAGCCCATGAGCATGAAAATTTACGGCCAGCTGTCTTGACAATTCCAAAAACATAGAAGGTTCATTTCTGATCGATTCTAAAATGGTGTAGACACCCGCCTGAGGATTGAATTCAAATGCAGTTCCCTTAAGAATACTTTTAACACGGTCAAGGAAAAAAGGCTCAAATTCTCCAATCTCTATCTCATCTAAAAATACAGGTTCAGGTTCACCATGATGGACAACATGAAATATAAATCTGGTAATTCGTAAAGCAGCAAGCTGTTCATTACTAAGTTTAATCACAAAATCACGCCTTTCTGGAAAATCCTAACAGAACCATTCTTTCCGTAATTGAATGCAGCGAAAAAGCCATCCACCAGCTTCAACTGCGGATTTCAGGTTTACGAATATTCTGTAATATACCTATTTTTTTCTATACCGTCACATGTATACAAATAGTTATAAAGTAGTTGAAAAACAACAGAATTGAAAATAATGCAGCCAGAAATGAAGAAAAAGATGAGTAATAGAAAAAAGAATGGACAAAAAAAAGGGGCCAAAATGATTTAGCCCCCTAAATTGTTTTTTAAAAGAAGTTTATTTCGCAGAAAGAGTCATACGACCATCAACAGCAGTTGATTCCGATGCACTTGGAAAAGCCATAAATGGATTGATATCCATCTCCTTAATTTCAGGGAAATCAATTGCTAACTGACTTATCCTGACGATGGTACCAGCGATTGCTTCGATTGCAACCGGTTTTTGCCCACGGTATCCAGAAAGCAGAGGATATGTTTTTATCTGCTTGATCATCTCAAGAGCATCATTTTCGCTAACCGGAGCAAGTGCGAATTTGACATCTTTAAGCAATTCTACAAAGATTCCACCCATTCCAAACATTACCATTGGCCCAAACTGAGGATCACGTGTTAAACCAATAATTATTTCCTTGCTTCCAGGATTAGACATTTTTTCGATGTAAACACCAGTGATACGAGCGCCCGGCACATTAGTCTTTATTTTGGCGATCATTGCAGAAAAGGCTTCAGAAACCTGGGTTGATGTTTTCAAATGGAGCATCACACCGCCAACATCTGATTTGTGAATAATATCAGGAGAAACAATCTTCATGGCTATAGGATACCCTATCTTCTCTGCTTCTTTTGCAGCTTCTTCAGCATTAGTAACCAGGGCACCTGCAGGAGTGTTGATACCATATGCCCGCATAATCTTTTTAGTATCACTTTCGTTAATCTGCACCAGACCAGCAGCTCTGTATTTTTCGATAATAGCTGAAACCGTTGCACGATCACCTTTAATTTCACGCGCTTCCACTGATGGTTGTTTTCTCCATTCAGAATAGCATACCATGGCTTTTAGCGAATTTACCATCTTTTCTGGTGAACGATAATCTGAGAGTCCTTGGGCCAGCATAAAATCACGGGCAGGAGTTACATCAACTCCACCCATAAAACAAGCTAAAACCGGTTTGGATTTATCGATCGCCTTACAAAGTACCTGTGCGGTCTCCATCGATTTAGTTACAGCTTGAGGAGTAAGAAGAATAAGGATTGCATCCACATTGGGATCTTTCTGCAATATTTCCAGTGCTTTTGCATAACGTACAGGGTCAGCGTCCCCCAAAACATCTACTGGATTTTTTACGCTTGCCGCAGTAGGAAGAAATGCCTTAAGCTCAGCAGTAGCCGAGGCAGATAATTCGGCCATCGTTAGACCAGATAACTCCACTGCATCAGTTGTCATAATTCCAGGACCGCCGGCATTAGTTATAACCGCAACTCTTCTGCCTGCAGGCAATGGTTGAGAGTTAAATGCAGTAGCATACTCAAACATCTGCTCATAAGTTTGAACACGGATAATACCGCATTTGTTAAATGCTGTTTCATAAGCGATGTCCGCACCGGCAAGACTTCCTGTATGAGAAGATGCTGCTTTGGAACCAGATTTGGTTACACCGGATTTGAACATGATGATCGGTTTTTTTTCAGAGACTTTTTTAGCGATTTTAATAAATTCCTGCCCGTTATCTATACTTTCAAGATAGCAGACAATTACTTTTGTGCTATCATCATCAGCAAGCGAATCTAAGAGCTCACGTTCAGTAAGCCCTGCCTTGTTACCAATACTGAGCATCTTTGAAAGTCCGAATCCTCTTTCTGCAGCCCGGTCCAGAACCGCTGAACAGAGAGCACCGGATTGAGAGATGAAGGAGATAGTGTCTTTTTTGGGCCATTTGTTACCGAATGAAAGATCCATATTAAATTGGGTATTCAGATGACCCAGGCAGTTTGGTCCAAGCAGATGTACACCCGCTTTTTTGCATAGAGAAGCCAATTGCACTTCCAGCTCAGCTCCCTCGTGATCCTGCTCCTTAAAACCTGCTGTTATTACAGTAATCGATTTAGCACCTTTAGCAATAGAATTCTGAACAGCTTCCATTACTGCTTTTCTTGGTACAACAATGACACTCTGATCTATTGAACCATTGAATTCATCCAATGATTTATAGTTTTTAATGTCAAGAATACTGTCAGCGGTCGGATTAACCGGTACAATTTTTCCGGCATAACCAGACCGTTTCAGGTTAAAGAGCACCTTGTAACCCACCTTATCTGGATTCTGAGAGGCACCGATTATCGCAACCGTTTTGGGCTCATAAAGAGATTTCAGTTTTTTTGCTTCATTATCAATGGATGCTGACATGAAAATTAACTCCTGTTATTGCTGTAATTTATTGTTAGTATCGTTTGTACTATATGATGGAACACTGAGTAAACGGTGTGCAATCACCGCAGTGCCAAAAAAAGCCTCGTTAAGGTCCTTGATTTCCACATACTCCTGAGAACCAATAGCCAGAGATTCGTTTCCCGGACCATACCCTATTGTAGGAATCGAATACTCATTTACCAATACACTTCCGGCAGTGCCCATACCCAAGCGGTTCAAATGCCAAGTGCCGCCTCTTATTTTACATTCTGCAGCTCTTAATGCAAGCCTTGCTTCTTCAAAAAAACTATTGAGAGGATCAGTCATCCAAGGTACTGACACCTGACGAATCCTTAACGGAGAACCGCCTTCTTCCCGAACCGTTCGCTTTTTAATGCCGGTTGAAACCAACCTTACACCGAACTGTTTACAGATAAACCTTGCAGTTTCCCTGTATCGTTTTAGAAGAAAAACCGGTTCGTTCCTATCGCGTAATCTATGCATTATACCAATAACACATCGGTACCCCTGCTTATCACTGCTGTACTCAGGTTGACTGATAGTTACTTCTTCTAAAAGGTTCTCAGAGGAAGAGGATGTGCTTTTATTGAGAAATGAAAAAAGTTCTTTTGCACAAGCCTCAACCCCATCCTGTTTGTAACCTGTAAGGGTCAACTCAATGCAGATCCATCCATCATGCCCATAATAAAGACCCAGGTCAGTTGGTTCTCCCAGTAAAGCGAATGAGGGTTCGAGCCCTATTGATGGTAAAGTATTTTTCAAAAATTGCCGTATACCATCACTGCATCCACTTTGTTGTCCTACTGTCGCCACCAGAACCAGATTTCCATACATGGGAAAGCATTCTTTAAGCAATCTACCGGCATATATCTGAGCAGCCAACCCGCCTTTGCAATCCGATGCCCCTGCACCATAAAATCTGCCCCCTTCCAATCCAGATTTCTGAAATAGTTTCCAACTGTCAGAATATGTATCTAAGTGAGAAACTAAAAGCAAAGTCGGATTGTAGTTTCTACCGAAAATACAACCCACTACATTACCTACATTATCTTTGAAGACTCTGTCATAGCTAAGGGTTTCAAGTGTAGAGATAACCGCATCTGCAATCTTTGCCTCAGAAAAACTGGGGCTGGGAATTCCTATCAACTTAGCGATCAGCTGCTGGAGATCCGGTTCAAGAACAGATGCTTTTTGCCTGAGTAGTGAATACATTTTATAATTATTTGTCTTTTCAATTATTCTGCAACAAAACTTTTGTCCTGATACATTTTCGGAACATTTTTTCTAACATTATATAGAACCGGACTTCCTTAATTCTATTTTCAAAAACATGTACGCCTTCTTAATAGCCACTTAAGTGGTGAAAACAGATCAGTTTAAGTAAACAGAGGTCAAAATATTGCCATAAATTAAAGTTTTCAGTCCTTGGAAATGCATTAAACCACGCAAAATTCGGGCCATTTTTTCCACCATCGAAATATTTAATTTTTTAATGTACAAGTAATGGTTGTATTTCATTTTGAAATAATTGTATTTTCATTTTGAAAGATGGTATTTTCATTTTGAAATAAAATCTACGGACGGTTTCTCCCATGTTTGCAAACGATCTACATCTTTCGGAAATAGTTGAATTTAATGACGGAGAGATAAATCTTCAGGGTAGAAGATTGCTCCTGCAAGATCTGCATGCTATCGCAGAGCTTAGAGAAGATTTATTAAGACATTTAGGTGTTGAGCAAACCCATAAGATCCTCACCCGTTTCGGATACTGGTGGGGTAAAGCAGATGCAGCAGCTATGAAACGCATTTTCAAGTGGGACTCAACTGAAGAGCTTTTAAAAGCCGGTCCCAGATTACAAGCTCTTGCCGGAATTGCAAAAGCCGTCATAAAGCAGCTCACTATCGAACCATTTCGAATGGAATTGTTATGGCATGAATCCGCAGAAGTCAGTGAGCAACTGGTCTCCCAGGAATCTTCAAAAGATGTATCCTGTTGGATACTTAGCGGTTATGCCAGTGGATATGCCTCCTATTGTCTTAATAAGGAAATTTATTTCATTGAAGAGCAGTGCTTATCAAAAGGAGACCGGATTTGTCTGGCAGTAGGCATGGAAAAGGACTCTTGGGGAGAACAGATCGGCTCTCACCTTTCAGTCTTTAAATTAAAGGATATCCAAAGCCGTGTCGAACAGCTATCTGAGAACCTCAAACGCAAATCTTCTATGCTTATTGAACAAAGAAACAATGCAGCCATAAAAAACCCCCCACCATCATCTTCTGATCAACCTGAAATTCGCAGCACTTCATTTCTTAGAGTATTAGAACTTGCTGAAAGAGTGGCACCCTATGACTCAGCTTTACTTATCACTGGAGAAACCGGTACTGGAAAAGAAGTTCTGGCCCGTCGTATACATAATTTATCGAACCGGCGTAACAATACATTTCTTCCCATTAACTGTGGCGCATTACCTGAATCATTATTGGAAAGTGAACTTTTCGGTCACACTGCAGGAGCGTTCACCGGTGCAAACCGCGAGCGAACTGGAATATTTGAAGATGCAGCTGGGGGAACGGTTTTTCTGGATGAAATTGGAGACATCTCTCCAGCATTACAGGTAAAGCTCCTCAGAGTGCTGCAGGAACATGAAATAGTACGTGTTGGTGAGAACCGTGCTCGTGCAGTGGATGTTAGAATAATGGCTGCTACAAACCGGGATCTTCACCAATTAATAATCGAAGATAAATTCAGAGAAGATTTATACTACAGACTGGCTGTTGTTGAAATCCACACGCCTCCTTTACGCGAAAGAATAGTGGATATTCTTCCACTAGCCAGATATTTTGTGAAAAAATTCGCTAATTCATTAAAAATGCCTCAACTTCGTCTGGATGCATCCTGTTTGGATTACCTTCAACAGTATAACTGGCCAGGCAATATCCGGGAACTTGAAAATGCCATCGAAAGAGCTGCTCTTCTTTGCTCTAATAATGTCATACTACCAGAAAATCTGAGCCTGAAATCCAACTATCTCAAATACAGCTTACCAAATAACCAAAACGACCTTCTTTCCCTGGAACAACTGGAGTATCGCCACATAGCATCTGTGCTCAGATTAACACAGGGAAACCAGCGTAAAGCTTGTGAAATATTAGGAATAAGTCCTGCAACTCTATGGCGAAAATTAAAACGCTCAAAAAGTTGAACACTTTTGCAATCGTACTCAAAAAATGGTTATGTTTTTTTAAAAAACAGTACAATTTTCAAATAGAAGCTACTTTCGTACTCAAATCTTACTATATTAATCTGATTCAATTTGCGAAATCACTTTTTTAAGTCTATATTCTTCTCTATGGAGCGCATAGAGACCTACACCGATTACCGCCAATTCCTTAGTGATTTTTATGAAGATCGCAAAAAGCGACTACCCATCTTTTCTTATCGCTATTTTTGCATAAAAGCCGGACTTAAATCCCCCGCACTATTTAAGGAGGTTGTAAACGGAACCCGTAATCTGACATCACAAACAATACCAGCTTTTATTAAGGGCCTGTGTTTAACTCCTGTCGATGCTCAATATTTTATCGCTCTGGTACATTTTAACCAAAGTAAAAGTGTAGAAGAGAAAACCCAGTATCTTGAACAGTTGCGAAGTTTGAAAAGAAAAGTTCCTCAGGAAACAGTACCAATAGATCAGTATGAGTTTTATTCACGCTGGTACTATCCGGTTCTTCGCGAACTTGCCTGCATTGTCCCCTGGAAAAATGATTTTGGCTTGTTGGCAAAAATGGTCTGCCCTCCTATAAAAAAATCTGAAGCCCGAAGTGGAATAAAATTTCTGCTTGATAAAGGATTTCTAAGTCTTTCTAATGAGGGAAATTATATTCAGACCAAACCAGCACTCACAACCGGAGCTGAAGTATCTTCTCTGGGCATACGGACTTTTAATGAGACCATGGCGCGTAGAGGTGTTGAAGCAATCAATGAATTTTCTACTTCTGTTCGCGATATCAGAACCCTGCTGGTGGGAATCTCTGAAAAAAGCTATGTGTTGATTAAAGAGGAAATACGCGAATTTATAAGTAGAGTAGTAAGAATCGTCGATGATGACTCACAATCCGATCGCGTTTACAATATAGGAATTCAGATGTTTCCCTTAAGCAATCCGCCGGAAAAGGAGATGCCTGATGAAATTCAGGATTAATCATCTCTGCTTGTTTTTCCTACCATGTCTGTTTTCCCTGGTATTAACCTGCTCAATGGGAGGATCAACAGAACAGGGAAACGCCAGGATTTGCGGTTCGATACACAACCCATCTTCTGTAAAGGCAAGAACTGAATTGCAGCTGGTCTCAGAACAGTTCATCCCCTCTGACGCCAGTAGTGGTGCTGTATTTAAAACTAAAACCGATTCTTTGGGAAATTACAGCTTTGAAAATATTCCTTTGGGTTCTTATTATCTTTACGCTTACGACAGTTGCCACCAGAATGTCATACTTAATGGGCCTTATGATTTTATCAGCGATCAAACCAGCATGGGAAGAGATACTCTGAAAAAATCATCTATGGTCAGTATCATGCTGCTGGATTCGCTGGTTGGAAACACCATTACTTTCTTTGTCAAAGGAACCACAGATACTGTACTGTCGGGCAATAAAGCTTCTGTTTCACTGCGTGGCGTTCCCTGCGGAACTCATGACATTATGTATTGTCTTCCTTATAATAATTTCAAGCCTTCAATCTATGCAGAAAAAGTGACTATTTCCCCTGCAGATACAATTTCAATCAGCTACCAAAACAGACCACCCCAGATAATCACCAGGGCCTCGGATTTACCCTCATTTGTTAAGACAGATACAACTTACACAGGTTATATTAAAGCAACAGATCCCGATTCCGATAATGTGTCTTTTTTGGTTACAAACTCACCTGAATTTTTCAATCTGGATACATTGACCGGAAAATATAACTGGACGCCGAATTTATCAGACACTTCAAATACTTCTATCAAAATACTGGTAATTGATTCATATGGTGCCAGTAATTCAATAATCTGGAAGTTCCGTATTAAAACAAATCAAGCCACACCAACTCCTTTAACCCTATCTGGATCTCAAATATGTTCTCTTGATTCGACATATACTTATTTGACCGATTCGCTTCTCTGTTCCAGCTCTCCATCTCTATATCGATTTTTCTGGGGTGAGTATGACACTTCAAACTGGTCACAATCACCAACTATTAAGCATACATGGCTAAAAGCAGGCACATTTTCCATAAGGGTACAGGTAAAATGCAATGATTTCGGATTGCCATCTTCATGGTCTTCACCAAAGAGTGTTCAGGTGAATAAGACCAGAATAAGTGATATTCCGCAATTATTAACAGCTTCAGATACTTTCTACTCTGCAGATCCTGTAACTATCGTTGTAGATTCCCAAACCTGTGAATCCAATGTTTTGTATAAACTCATTGTTAACGGTTCTGATTACAGTGGCTGGTACAGTAATCGCGCAATGATGTTTTCTCCGAAATATGGTACTTATGCGATAAGAGTAGTGGGCTGGTGCGACACCTCAAATTCATTTCCATCTGCCCAATCAGAACCCTGTACCCTGACTTTTGTTTCCGGCCAGACCCCATCGCCTTATATTTTTGGTGACAGCACTTATGATAACGAACATAAAACATTAGATTATAAAATCACTGAAAATACAACTTTATCGGGAAATGACACTCTTCTATACCGCATTTCGATTTGCACCTATGATACAACTGAATACTCAGAAAACTCCGGCACTTTATTAGCTATTTATTCCAAGCTAAATATGGCTGATACACTGCAATTGTTTTCCGGTGGATTTTGCGATACCACACAATGGTTGAAATGTGACCAACTTCGTCTGAATCTGTATTCACTACCATCAGATTACATTGAATTACGGGCACAAGCTAAATTGAGCACCAGTGGATTAATTTCAGATTGGACAGTTTTTCGCATTCGGAAAAATTTTATTCAATAAAAGACTATTGAAAAGAGAATTCAACCTAGCAGAATTATTGCACTTATCAGGTAAGTAATCTTATATTGTAAAATTCGCTATCAATGAAACAGCAGATTAATTCGAAAAACCAGATTTAATCTGAATAATAAATGCAGTCATCTTAAATTATCGAAGAGAAATTTCAAATGTCGAAACCGGATAACAATGACCATTCTATCAGAGAAAAAATAACAGAAGACCTTGTACAAAGTTCAAAATCTGATAACCCGGAAAGAAAGGGGCATTCTGAACCAGATCAGGAGGTTTGGAACCGGTTCTGGCGAAATAAAAAAGATATCGACAAAGTCTACCCATCTTCCCCATCGGTTCTTAAAGCCATTACCAGACAATTGAATGTTCAGGGAATGAGGATTCTGGAAGTAGGAGCTGGATCAGGCAGAGACAGTATAGAATTGACGCATCTGGGAGCACATGTAACAGTACTGGATTTTGCCTGGGAGAGCCTTCGAATCATAAGTAATCTTAAGAATGATTATAATATTGGAGATGACAAACTAAACCTTATCAGAGCAGATGCATTTCATACACCCTATCATGACGGAACCTTTGATCTGGTATTCCATCAGGGCCTGGCAGAACACTTCAGAGATCCATTACCATTATTAAAAGAAAACTACCGTATTACAAAACCCGGCGGTTATTGTCTTTGCGATGTACCTCAAACATTCCATCTATACACTGTCATTAAAAAAATGCTAATTGCCATGGACAAGTGGTTTGCCGGCTGGGAAACCCAGATGACCATGCCTCAGTTAAAAAAATTAATGAGCATCTCAGGATTTGAAGTTTGCTATTGCTATGGAGATTGGATGCGGCCTAATCTTATCTGGAGAATGCTCAGAGAGGCTGGTTTAAAATATGGAATTGAGTTGCCTAAATATCCATTTCAGGATTCCTGCTATGCTAAATTGAAAGATAAACTTCTGGATTCTCTGGCAGATAATCCACTGGCGAACTGGACACAGCTTTCCATTGGAGTAATGGGGCGAAAACCTGAATAAAGTTTAAAAAAAACGGAACCATGGAATGCTTTTACTTTTTATTATCATCTGATTTGGATTCTATCTCTTTGACTTCTGAGATGAATTCACTGATATCTTTAAACTTTCTGTAAACCGAAGCGAACCTGACATAAGCCACTTCGTCCAGCTGATAGAGCTCCATCATTACCAATTTGCCGATTTCAGAACTGGGAACTTCCATTTTACCGGATTTCTCAATCTGATTTTCGATTCTATCCACAATACTTTCAATTTTTTTAATACTGACCGGCCTTTTTTTACAGGCAACAACAATACCCTGCATCAGTTTCTGACGATCATACGGTTCACGGCGCTGATCATTTTTTATTATAGTAAGAGAGACATTTTCAATGTATTCATAAGTAGTAAAACGCTGCCCACATCTCAGACATTCTCTGCGTCTTCTTACCGCACGCCCCTCCTTACTGGAACGTGAGTCCACCACTTTATCTTCACCATGACTACAAAAAGGACATCTCATGGGAAAACTCCCTTAAAAAGTTTAGACCGATTTTACATTATACACTTATGTATTAGGAAATAGTATAAATAATTGGGATTCCTGCAGCAAACAACTTATTCTATCAGGAAAGCAGCCATCTTAAAAACCAGTGGATATGGTTACACCTGCAGTAGAAAAATCCGAGGAAAAGGTGGGTTGCACTTTCAAGGAAACGACTTTATTTAATGTTTTATATTTAGTAGAGGCTCTTATATCCACAATAGATATAATCCGATTAATAATCATAGCACCAATAAAAACAGAAGATGCGATATGAATTTTCCGGGAATCATCTCTGAAATCATTGTAAGTTTTCTGATATTGCTCGCTTTGAAGCTCACCATTTTCCCAATTCCAACTCATAGACTCATTTGTATAAAGAAGCTCATCCTGGCGATCCAATTTAAGATTCTGATAATACTCTTTCATATTGTTGAATCTTCCCACAGCGGTCCAAAATCTTTCATCCTTACCCCTGACATCGACTCCGGCATGTAAAGCGGCATAGCCATGAGCATCATCTTCCAGTTGTCTGGAGTATTTTTCCAAAAATACAGCTCCAAAAAGCGATATTATATCGCAACCCAAAAAAACTAAAGCAGAGCGTTTTTTTCCAATATACTGCTGTCCGATGCCAGGAACGACAGCCGATGCAAGCATAGCAAGTTTAGCTGATTTTATGGATTTGACAGATTGTTCAGGTTGCTCAAAAACGGCAACAGTATCTGTGGTAATATCTACCACGGTAACCTGTCCATTTATAGAAATGGTAATTAAAAAAATGAAAAACAGAAGTGATTTAAAAAAGTTCAATATACTACCACCTGAAATTAAAATCTAACCACTAAAGCATAACCAGTATAAGTATCTGATCCTGAATTAACCTGTTTTTTCTCGATATTAATATTTTGCCAGAAACTCTGCTTTCCCAACATTTCATCATTGTAGGCTTTAGCAGTTATTCCCGCATCAACAGCACTGACAATTCTGTCTAATAGAAGTAAGAAAAAGATTTTTGTGGAAATATCATAAAAGTTATTAGCCTTGGAAAATTGGGACTCAAACTCTTGTTGAAGTTTGGAAAACCCAAACCTGGCCTTGGTAGAATCCTCATTAGTTGGATAAACAAGATAAGTAGTGTCAGCATTTTTAGGTTTATATCCATCACCCTGAATTACAAAACCCGGTAAAAAGGAAGGCGTGACATCCTTCCATCCTCGTACATACGGTTTATCATTTCCCTTGATGTAATCTTCGTAGAATTGGTCATCTTTATTCTGTGCCATCTTTAGGAATTGCTGGGCAGTAATATCTCCAAAAAATGAGTTGAAAACGGCAGTATCAGAAATTCCAGGAACAAAGATGGAATCATAATAATTTTTAAACTGACTGGCAGAGTAGTTTTCATCTGCAAACTTACGGGCTTTTTTCATTTCTTTACTGCCCTTTACGGCCAACCCTACGCCAGTACCGATAATAGCCAATTCTGTAGCGCCAAAAATAGTAGCTTTAAGTTTGTTATGGGCATAAAGCTGCCCTGAACCAGGTAAAAGGAAAGAGAAAAGCATGGCCAGCTTTGGTGAACGGTATTGCTTTACATTACGAGCGAAATTGATAGATTTAGAATTTTCTATTTTAGCAGCTTTTGGTTTTACTACAATATGTTGAGGCTTGGGAATAGTGACGTTAACCGTTTTAACATTTTCAGAAGAGGAGTCTGCAACGTCCTTTTTATTTTCTTTCAAAGAAGAATCGACTGCACTGAATCTGGATTGAGTAGTATCAGAGGAATCGGAAACAATCGTTTTCTGTTTTTGCACCTTTAAAGGAGCAAGAATATATTCCTCAGCATCATCTAAAATTAATTCTTCATCGCTTTCCAGTATCTTTTTGTCATTCTGCAGTTGAGATTTAGGTACTGAAGCAGCTTTTTCAGAGCTGGAATCACCTTTGATTGCACCTAAGAGATCCTGATCATCTTCAATGAGCAGATCAGCTTGAGTCGAATCGATAATACTTGATGAATCATCAGTTTTTTTCTGGGCAGAAACAGAAACCAGAAAAACTAACAAAACGCAAAAAGAGAACAGTTTCATAAAACTCCCCGAAATAGTGAGTTATAATCCTAGCACGTCACGCATAGAATAAAGTCCAGGATTTTTCCCGGCAAGCCATTTTGCAGCAATAACTGCACCCTGTGCAAAAGTTTTGCGGCTGTGAGCCATATGTCTTAATTCTATTCTTTCACCCATTCCCGCAAAAAGCACAGTGTGATCGCCAACGATATCTCCACCTCTTACTGCATGCATGCCAATTTCTGTTGAGGTACGGGTATTTTCAGATATTCCTTCTCGTCCGTTTTTGACAGCCTGCTCATAGCTAAGACCCAAAGACTGAGAAACTATTTCGCCTAATCTTTTAGCTGTTCCGCTGGGAGAATCCTTTTTGAAACGATGATGAGCTTCGATAATTTCAATATCGAACTGATCCTTAAGACTTGCGGCTACTTGAGCAGTTAAATAAAAAAGCAGATTCACCCCTAAGCTCATATTTGGACTGACAATCAAAGGAACAGAAAGAGAAGCCTTTTGGGCAAGATCAAGTTCTGAACAGCCCAAGCCAGTAGTTCCTATCACCATTTTTAAAGATTTCTGAGGTGCTTTTTCCAGAAACATGTGACTGGAAGAAACAGAAGAGAAATCTATGAGAATGGAATCCTGACAGTCTAATGAATCGATTGAATCGATAATTTTAATATTTAAAGGACCTCTTCCCAAACAGGTTCCATAATCTTTTCCGATAGCGGAATGTCCGGGCTGCTCAATGCAGGCATAAAGGTTTAGAGAGTTGTCTTCGAGTACTATTTGGGCTATTTCCATACCCATTCTTCCCAAAGCGCCGGCAATTATGATTTTTAAAGCCATCCTACTCTCCTGCAGTTAGATTATACCTTCTAAGTACGTTTATCAGTTCCTGTTTATTGCGTTCACTCATGGAAACTAAAGGAAGACGGAATGTGCCTCCGGCCAACCCCAGAATATTCATAGCTGTTTTTACCGGAATTGGGTTGGTTTCAATAAACATAGCAGAATTCAAGGGAAGCAGATTCTCGTGAATCTTCAAAGCAAGTGAGAGATTTCCAGAAAAAAAGGCATCAATCATGGCACACATTTTTTCTGGTACGATATTGGAAACAACTGAAATAACCCCGGTTCCACCGATGGAAAGTATAGGTAGAGTCAGAGAATCATCACCAGAAAGGATACTGAGTCGATCGGCACATCTTCGATGGATTTCAGATATTTGATTGATGTTACCGCTTGCTTCCTTTACAGCAACGATAGTAGGCAGCTCACAGAGCCTCTCAAGAGTTTCTGGCAACAGATTAGTTCCAGTTCGCCCTGGAACATTATAAACCACAATGGGAATATCGACATTTGTGGCAATACTTTTGTAATGCTGATACAAACCTTCCTGAGTCGGCCTGTTATAATAAGGTGTAATACAAAGGATAGCGTCAGCCCCGTTTTTTTTTGCATGTCTGGCTGCGGAAATGGATTCGACAGTGTTGTTTGATCCAGCACCAGCAATGACTTTAACCCTGCCATTGACCTCGTTAATCACAATGTCAATTACTGCGTTATGTTCTTCCCAGCTAAGAGTTGCCGATTCCCCGGTAGTACCACAGGGGACAATACCAGCAACACCTTTACCAACCAGATAATTGACATGTTTACGGAGTGCATCCTGGTCGATATTTCCACATTGGTCGAAGGGAGTGATTATGGCCACATAACAACCTTTTAAATCCATCAGGGCTTCCTTTCATTGCCATTATAACAGAAAAGATGCCGGAAACCCACTAAAAAGGAATCCGGCATTCATTAATTAGTACCCGAAGCAAAATACATTCCGCAACTACTTTTCTTCTTTTACAACCCACACCTTCAACTTAGCGATAACATCCCGATATAGATTGATGTCAATATTATAAACACCAAGCTGCTTGATAGGCTCATCAAGAGCGACTTGACGTTTTTCGATGCTGAAACCCTCTTTGTTGAGAAAATCGGTAATTTCCTGAGCAGATACCGATCCATAGATTTTTTCTTCCTCACCAACTTTGACCGATATGGTGCATGGAGTCTGCTCAATTTTTTTAGCCTTTTCACGAGCCTCGGCCAGTTTTTTCACCTCACGGCGCTCAGCAAGGTTTTTCACTTCAGCGACTTTCTTTTTGTTTCCTTCAGTTGCAGGGACAGCTATTCCTTGTGGAATGAGATAGTTACGTGCATAACCATCTTTAACCGGCAAAACATCCATAGCTTTCCCCAGCCCCTGATAGTCTTTTGTCAAAACGACTTCCATAGCCAGACTGCTCCTCTATGTAATAAATTAAGCTTCTTGTTGTAGTTAGTTTCAAGAGTTATATGCAAAAAAGCATATAACCTGAGTATCCAAAATACTACTTAATATTTTCAGCAACAAACGGTAGAAGACCAAGGTGACGAGCACGTTTAATGGCAACTGCCAGTTTACGCTGATTTTTAGATGTTACTCCAGAGAGACGTCTTGGGACAATTTTACCCCGTTCAGTAATATAACGGGAAATTATCCTGATATCTTTATAGTCTGGTTCAACACTATTCTGTTCAAACCAACAAACCTTTTTTGCTCTTCTTCTGGAAGCGCCCCCCTGACCAAAATCAGGTTTTTCTCTTCTTTCACGATGGAACATATTTCTACTCCTCTTTATCTTCGTCGATTTGAATTTTTTCGCCCTCTGCCACTTTATCTTTTCTGGCAAATACCGCTGCACGAGCTGCATCATTTTTTACATTTCTCACCACAGTAAGATGCCGCAAAACAGATTCATTCAATTTAATATGATGCTCGAGTGCAGAAACGACACCACCTTCACCGGTGTAAACAAACATACAGTAATACCCAGTTTTCTTTTTTCTAATCTGGTATGCTAATGCTTTTTTACCCCATACGTCTGTTTTTTCAAAATCAGAGTTGCTTTTGAGAAATTCTTCAATCTGTTGCTGTTCTTTATGAAGAACATCCTCAGGCAATGTACCATCAAAAACTATGACTGATTCGTACGGCTTTTTCAAAGGTAACCTCCTTTGGTCAATGGCTGCAAACTGCCGCAGTCTGCAGCAGGATCATTTGTTAAATTTATTCATTGCAGCATCAATGCTAATTTTAGTGAATTGCATTGATGCCTCGACTGCATTATCAACCGCTTTTTGAACTTCGAGGTCTTCATGAGCAGAAAAATTGCCTAAAACGAACTCTATGATATCAGTATTCATTGGTAGCGGGCCGATTCCAATCCTCAGCCTGGGGAAATCTGTGCCAATATAAGAAATTACTGACTTCAGACCATTGTGACCACCATGAGTACCGTTTTTTCTCAAACGGATTTTCCCCAGCGGAAGATTAAAATCATCCACTACAACAAGTGTAGACATGCTATTCACATGAAAACGCTTTATAAGCGAATCCACCGCTGCTCCGGAGCGGTTCATCAATGTACGTGGTT
>DATAMG010000066.1:0-25914 GCA_036260705.1 Chitinispirillaceae bacterium
TGATCATTTTGATTATCATATCTGGTGATAATTTTTTTTACTGTCCTGATCATTTGAAGCGGATTGGCTATCAAGGTCATTGAATGTAACATCGAAGTCAGACATTTCAGAAACAGATACAGGTAAGAAACCCGGTGTAGAGGAGACTCGTATTCCCTGCGAATTTACTCCACTAATTATCAGTTCGAAGAAACCACATTTAAGTGATTGATTTTTATTTTTAATCTCGCAATTAATCTGGTTGAAGCCCGTGGTGATTTCGCCGGTGGTGGTTACATCGTGAACATTGGAGAGAGTTAGCGGTAAGATAATACCACCCAAAGAATTCGTATCACGATTGGTGTTATTGATAAGCTTGCAGTATTCGATTCTACAATCTGATAGAGGTGAATCAGAGTCCAGTATAAAAGAAATTTGTTCCGGTGAGTTTTCTGTAATGTAATTTACAGGCAAGATTCTTGCTCTTGTTGAATTTGCATTACGATTAGAAGGGATTGCGCCGATATCTGCAATGCTTCCGTCGGCATCACGAACTCCAGACGCAGCCCAGCCTTGATCAACTACAAAACGGTTCATCAGCGAATCGTTCCAATCTGGTATAAGGAAGTCATTGCTGGATGGATCTGTGGATTTGAATATTGGTTCCAGCCATCGGACATTTGCTCCGGATGGGAATGGTTTTTCTGCTGAAGACAGTATTTTATTTCCAGGCAATTTTTCATTTGCCAGGACTGTGTCAAAATCACCATAGTAAAGGTGCAGATCTGTATTTTCAATCTGATCCATCTGGTTCATGATACGCGGTAAAAAAGAGGTGATTGTATCAAGAATGACAGTCTGATCATTTTGATTATCATATCTGGTGATAATTTTTTTTGCTGTTTTCAGAGCTGTAGTCTGACAGGCAAATAAACAGCTGAATGTTCTGTTTACATAAACCGGATCTGCAGCAAGGAATGAGTTTGCGAACAATCTATCATCAGACCAATACCTGAATGGCTTTGCGTAAAGATTATTGAAGATCAGATAGTGAGAACCAGGTCTCCATCCGGCAACCAGCAATAAAAAATTATTATAAAAAGTATTATTGTAAATAGCTAAAGGAGTTTTTTGGCTGTTTTTAAAATAGATCGCACCGCCGGGCAGGTTTAAACCTTCAGATGTAAGCGTTTTAACAAGCTCAGCAGCTGCATCGGTCTGGTGATGGTTCTCATAAAACAGGTTTTGGCGTATAACAGTACTGAAATCACTTTCATTTTCCAGAAATAAACCATAGGTGTTGTGGTGTATCCGGTTATTCTCAATCAGGTTATTACCTGTATACCCGATTGCAGCTTCCATAGGTGATGTGGATAATAGATCAATGCTACCGGAAGATGTCCGCACAAATCCATCGATATATATGCCATAAAATGCATTAGCAATATCACAACCGTCGATTATTACGTTACAGGATTGAAAAAGAACAATCGCCGTGTTACCGCTTTGCATCGGCCATCTGCATGATTCCAAATCACTCCAGACAGCGGGATAACCGAATGGATAGATTTCTTTGCCATTGATACTAATGTCTTTGACAACAATATTTGCCGATTCCATTATTCGTAGTGCACCATTTTTGAAAAAAGTGATATTTGCCGTATCCTGTGCTTCTGAGCAATTCTTCGGCCCGACATTCAATTTGTCGGTATATGTAATGGATGGTTTGGTTACCAGAGCAGGATCACTCATCAGAACGATATTCCTCTTCGATTTGAGCGTCACGCATTCCTCGTAGATATTGGAATCTTTAATGATGATTGTGTCATTTTCTACAGCAGCATCAACTGCACTCTGAATGGTATTATAAATAGCTGTACCACCTTTCGAAACGGTAATTGTGGCAGCTTGCAATGATGCAGCTATGCCTGCAATAACAATACCATACAAAGATCTGTATCGTATTGACTTATTACACATAAAAACCTCCTTGGAAGGGAGAGGGTGAATTTGGTTCTATAATCTATCGATCGATAATTTCAATCAAAACAGGATCTGACCACGCCAGGTACTGTCCATGGAATAACACCTGTGATTGAACAGGGTAAATACCTTTCTTAGTCCAGACATGGATCAATTTATTATCAAATGTCCAATTGGAAATACTGCCATCACCCCACGAAATCCTGTACGACCAGTTTCCATCAATCCTAAGAGCAGGATCAACAATTGATAAAGAAAAAGTGTCGTTTACATGCCCCTGAGGACATGTCAGTATGGACTCTCCTTTTACACAGAAAGGTTTAGGAGAACGGGACGGGAGAATGAGCGTATTTCCTGGTATTATTTCAATACAAAGGTATTCTTTACCAAGATCAATCGTTTTGCCGGTTGTGGGATCGTATCCTTTAATCTGAATTATTCCCTTTGGAACTTCAGTAAAAACCATGGCTGTTGGTTTATCGATAAAACTGTACTTTCTCAGTCCAGGAAAAAAGATCACACTTCCTTGCGGAAGATTTAATGAATCGGTTTCCATATATATGCTTCCGAAGGCATCGGCAATGATGACATCTGTGATTAAAATAGTGTCATCCACCTGGCATTTTTGTGTAAACCCGATTTCACTGTATTCACTTTTGCCGGAGATGGTATAATTTCCCGAAAAAACGCTGTCAAATGAAAAAGCTCCATTTTCGTCTGTTGTTGTTGTATACAATAATGCACTGGAGCTATCTGTCAGATGATTGTAATTGTCAGGAATGAGCTCAACTGTGGCATTTGGTAACGGATCGCCATAACGATCTTTGATAATCCCTGCCACCCGCGAGTTTCCGTGGTCGCTGCTTCCTCCACTCAGAGGATCTGTTCCGCAGCCGTAAAAAAGTGATATGCATAAAGCGATCAATACAACATTTTTCATGTATTTTTTTCTCCGGGATTATCAGATAATGGAAACAGGTGAAGATTAACATTGTAAACACGATCGCTGTCTTTATCATCATTGACAATACGTCTGATTCGATCCTTGAACTCCTCAAATTCCTGCTCGATCTGCTTGTAAGCGTTTTGAGAAATACCGATTGTCATACTGGAGATGTAACGTTTGTCCGGAGAATGTTTTTCAACAGCTTCGGATGCCATCTCCGCGAAGGCTTTATTGAGACTTCTGACACCTGAGGCATGTACATGATTACCGCTGGTGATAACCGGGGTACTTTGCCTGTAATTACCTTGTCCATCTTTTTCAATGAATCCCAGGCGAAGCAGCATCATGACACTTTCTCTGGCTTGACTTTCTTTTAATGTGGGATTGACACAAGAAGCCAGAAACCTGTAATCTTCATTCCATTTGATTAAGCAGGCCAGCTCTCTAAGTACCGGATTGTACCACCTTGAGTAATATTCATAGTGCTCAGCCGGAATGACTTCTTTGTGTACTTTATCTCTGAATTTCTTGAGTTCTGTGGTATAAACGTCGCGTTCTTTTGGATCCTGTGCCTGATTAAGATGCACCAGAACCGTGAAAAACGCTGCATCACTGTCAGTAAGACCCAGCCCCTTAATAAACAGGGGGATGGTTTTATCGGTTAGGTTGCGGCTGCCTTTGACCACTTCAGAAAAAAGCGAGGGAGATTTTATTCCGGCTTTCTGACAGAAATACCGGTTGGAGAAGAATTGAAACCTGGCTTTTCGGTCTTCAAACCAATCACTGAGAAAATCCCGGTAATTGTCATAATGTTCGATTCGATTCATAGTTTTAACATACCTTATAATTTTACCAAATGCAACCGGAAGGCAGTTTTTTCGTATTCATTATGAGTACAATTATTAGCACAAAAACATATAAAAGGAGCGAAAATTTATTTAAATGAATAAAATATTGGATACAGTCGGGGTAACATGCATCAATAAATTTCCGCAGATCAGAGAGGGCTGCTTTTTTGTCAGTCTTGCCGCAATTCTTCCATAACAACCCTCAGGCCTTCCACTATTTTCTGCTCTTCAGAAAGACGCCCTTTTTCCACCCTTTTTTCTAATTCGGCAGTAGTTACCGGCATTCCGAAAGTAACATCTATACGACATGGGTGTATCATGGCTTCACCCACCGGAAGAGCTCGTTGTGTTCCCTCAATAATTACCGGAACTATCATAACCGGATGATGTTGCAGCAAAAATCCCAATCCGCGGTGGAACGGAAGAAATCCATTGCCATGCCCCAGACGCCCTTCCGGATACCAGATATAATTACGCTTTTGATTCAGTACTGCCGCAGAAATCGCCATATCACCCATAGCACTCATACTGTGAGTTATTGGTACAGCTCCGGCAAGTCTGCTGACAAAACTGAATACCGGATTGCGGAATGCAACCTCCATTGCACCAGCCCAGCTACAGCGCCGCAAAAAGGGGTAGGGAAGTACTGCCGCAATGACAAACGAGTCAATATAACTCAAATGATTAGGGGTTATTATTATCTGTTGCCTGGTCAGTACATTTTTTAATCCATGAACACTGATTTTAAATATTGTATGCATGAAAATCCAGTTAAGGCAATAAAGAGCCGCACTTATTAATTCCAGGAAACCCCCTTTTGGCCGAAGGTATTTTTTCTGATTTGCATCAAGAAGTGATACCGGATTTATAAAAGGATCTTCATGATGCGAAAAAATACCGGCTTCTTTTTTAGAAACCGTTATTGTTATTAAATCCCTGATAGTCTCGATTTTTCTAATCGCCTGTTCATCGATCTCTATTCCGGTACGGTCGCGAATATCCAATGTAATTTCCAGCCATCCAAGCGAATCGATACCCAAGTCAAGTTGTGGTGATGTATCCAGGGTAAGAGAATAATCAGGGTAATAATGAACAAGTCTTTCCCATACCTGATTGGCAACAGGGTGCAGAAGCAGATTTCTATCCTTTACAGACATGGATGCGATTGACTGCGGCTTATATTGGCCATGTTTATGATCTGTTAAAGTTTTCGCTTTGATATAATGATCATACAGCAAATGACGTCTGATCTTTCCCAGTCTTGTGCGCGGTATTTTTTCCCGAGTCATCACATACTCAGTAATACGTTTATAGGAAGGCAGAGACCTGTTCTGTTCATTAACTGCCCATCGAACCGCTTCAGGCACACTCATACCGCTTTCTGAAATAACCTGGAAATCCGGTATAATTACAGCTGTCAATTTGTGATCTGCCTTTAAGACACCTGCCTCACTGATATAAGGACTCTTTTCATACCAAGCCTCCACTTCATCCGGTTGGATATTTTCTCCACTATCTGTGATAATAAGAGTAGATAATCTTCCAGTGATGAAAAGATCTCCGTTTTTATTGAGATATCCTGAATCTCCGGTTCGCAACCATCCGTCTTTTGTAAACATTTCTGCAGTTTCTTTTTGCAGATTTCTATATCCTTGAAATACACCGGGTCCCCTTGCCTGAATTTCTCCAATATTGCTGTTTTTATTATGGGGCATCGTTTTATCGATTCTCAAATCAACTCCAATTACTGCTCTTCCAGCACTTGCCGGAACCGTTCTTGCAGGAGAACTGAGAGTCAATAATGGCGCAGTTTCAGTCAGGCCATAACCGACACTTATCTGCCAACCCAGGACAGCAAGACCATTGAAAAGGCTTTCAGGAAGAGCCGCCCCACCTGAAGCAAGTAACCGGAGATGAGATCCGATTTTGTTCCGGACTGGTTTGAGTAATACCACACCTGCCCTGATTCTGGTGTGCTTCCATATAAATGTGGAAAGGTTAAGTGCTAAATGTGCCAATAAAGCGCCTGAACCTTTTTGCGTTTTAATAGAGCGGAGTATGCCGTCGTAAAGGGCCTGATACAGACGTGGTACACCGATTATCACAGTGGCATCACCTTCTTTAATGGCGCGGATCAGTTGTGGACCGGTTACCGAGTAGGGTAAAATGATAGTAAGTCCCAGAAAAAGTGCAGTCAGTAATCCAATTACCAGAGGATATACATGGTGAAAAGGAAGTGGTAGCAAAATTCTATCATTTTTTCTGATTATATGTGCTTCATTCACTGCAGCAAATTGATATGAAATTGCCCTGTTATTTTGAGGTACGCCCTTTGGAGCACCTGTTGTTCCTGATGTGTAAAACAGAATCGCAATATCTTCCGGTTTCAGATCCGGTAAAACAACATCTTCTTTGGAAAGTAGGCTTACATTTGACAAATTAATCAATTCCGGTTTATTTTTCAAATCAGTTTCTTTTATTTTCTCCATTACTTCATCATCAGCAATTAAAAGCCGCGGAGAACTATCTTTGAGTATATGGATCAATGATTTCCCGTTTATTTGGTGATCGATAGGAACGAGTGTTGCGCCTGTTCGTATTATCCCAAGTGCAGCAATGACTGCATCGATAGATGGGTTTGCCATAAGAGCGATCCGTTCACCAGAGCTGATTCCTGAACTTATCAAACCTCGTGCTACTGATGCTGTTTTAGAATTAAGAATGCTGAAAGAGAGTCTGGTGATCGTACTGCTTTTGCTGAACTGGATCAGGGCGGTTTCAGGCCCGTGGTGTTTTAAGGAATCGAAAAGGGATTGAAGCGAATCGGATTTGTTTTTCATCTTACCTCCGAAGCAGTAGCTGAAATTAAACTGATTCAGAAGGACCAGAAAGCAAGATTTGTGACAGGGGAAAAAGGGGGTACGGTTCGGCAGACCCGGTACGAGCCCGCCGAAGCCGAATTGCGAAAAAGTCTGAGTTATTCCATAACGTTTATCGGGACTCTATGGACATTTGACGAAAGAGTTCTGGTCAATTTTATGACCAAGACCCAATTCGCCTTGACGGTTATTTCCGGTTGCCCAAACGTTTCCCCAGCTCACGAGCATACTATGACAACCTCCACTTGCTATTGCCGTGGTATTTCCGTAAACAGTCTTTGTAAACAGGTTACAATTATTATTATGACCAAGACCCAATTGGCCGTGCCAGTTATCTCCTGTTGCCCAGACTTCGAAGTTACTCAAGAGCAAACTATGGTCGGTTCCGGCTTTTTTTATCGCCAAGGCCCAATTCGCCGTTGCTGTTTCCTCCGGTCGCAAAAAGGCTTCCGCCTTTTACCAATGCTAAGGTATGCCCCCCACCACAAGCGATGGCGATCACATCCCGGCGAATATCGTTTTCGTCGTTGGTAAACAAAACATCCGCGAATAGACATTTCTGAGGATACCAACCGGAGTTATCTCCGGATTATGCTCAGGCTCAGCGGACCTGAGCTGAGGGTCGATTTTTAATCGACCCCCGATGTAAAAGACCGGCTATGACTTTTACTGACCGAATACTCTGAACTCGTATAAGCTGGGACTATCGCTGCCCGGTGTTCCATTAATTGTGATGCGAACATAACGGGCGGTGGTGGTACTGAAACCATACCGTTGTGTTTGACGTGTATCCCAGTTGGGGTTCTGGTTTACCTGGGTTGTCCAGTTGACATTGTTGGGAGATGTTTCAACCTTGAAATCGTAGCAGTCTCCAGATGTGCCAACGGAGGCGAACATCATTTCAACCTCGTTCAGGGTACGCTGTGATCCCAGGTCAACCTTCACCCATTGAGGAAATGTTGTGGATGATGCTTCCCAACGAGTTGTTGTGTTGTCATCACACACATTTGCAGCGGAATAGGGCCCGCCTACTTCACTTGATGCGGTAACGGTCTTACCCAGAGAAAGATTGCCGTATCCGCCATTGGGTGTGGTTGCGGATGCGGTATTGGACCAATCGGAAGTTTCTGATCCTTTAAAGGCATTTACCCTGTACCAATAGGTAACCCCACCAGTCAATTGGGCATCGGTGTAAGTTCTGGCATTTGCACCTGCAGTGGCAATCTGAGACCATGGTCCGCTTGATCCCAATGATCTTTCAATGGTGAATCCGTTTTGATTAGACCCATTGTAACTCCATGCGAGGTTTATCTGATTTGGCGCCACGGCGGTAGCGGTAAGATTTGATGGAGACTGCACTTCGGAAGAATAAAATTCCATTTCAGCGATGTTGCAATTGCTGCCATCCGGGCCCAGATAGCGGACCCAACGGTATGCCTTTGAATTGGAAATGGTCACTTCATGCCACTGGTCGTGAGAAGTATTGGAAAGAGTGTAAAGATCTTCGAAATCGCTGCTGTTTGATGTTTTACCCTGGAACTTTCCACCATCCATTCTCGATTCCAAATCATGAGGTGGATAATACCGGATTTTTGAGATGACCTTCGCGGTTCCAAAATCCAAACCAGTATAACCTCCATCGGCAAACTTGTAATCGTAAAAGGTGGCAGTGTTTCCATCGATTGCGTTACAATATTCAGATCCGGAGTAATTTGCCGGGCCCGCTCCGAATGCAGTACCATGGAGGCCATTTCCTCCCCCTTGAGCTCCTGAGCAGGGATCTTCAACAAAGTTAGCTACGATTTTGTGGTTTGTGGTAATATCGTTGAATGTGTAGGAGGATACTCCCGGTTGATCTTTATCGTCAATCGAAAGGTAACAGGAATAACCGTTTTGAGGAGTAATCGAATAGGTTGCGCTTGAGCCGATACTGTAAGTTCTGATTCCACTGGGAGTAATAGAACCATTGGACCCGGCTTGCGAGGTAATGGTGCACTCAGAGGGAACCTGCATGGAAGTATTGGTAAGAGTTATATAATCAAGATTGATGCAATTCCAGCTCGAAGCCGTTGATTTGTATTCAATAGAGTTGAGTCCGGCTTTTAGTGTCACAATTTCCGTATCATTTGCCCAGGAGTCCCAATTGGCAGTACCTGAGCAGGTAATATCCTTTACGGGAATCCCATTTACAGAGAGTCTGGTATTGGCACTTTCACCGTTACCTGCTGAATAACGCAGCATTATTTCATAGTTGCCGTCAAAAGGTACATTAACGGTAAAGTTCACCGCTGCCGAGGCGTTGTAGAAAAAGCCGTCGACGAATCCCGTTCCTGAATACCCGCTGTGATTATTATTACTGTTTGCTCCGCCCGAAAGCGCAGCATCTTCGGCTTCATAGAAGTCTGTCGGTGATGAAATACCTACAAGATCGGAGCAGGAATAAGCATTATCAGGCTCTCCAAACTTATGATTTTTAATTGTCCGTACGAATACCCGGATATTAGAATTATCAGGATTGATCGTCAGGGTGACCGAATTCTTGGGGTACTCGACAGATGTACAGCTCCATTCTCCACCAACGGCTTTGTAGAAAATCTGCGTATGGTCACACACATCACTTCCGCGAAATTGCCAGTTCAGTGCAGCCTGGTTGGAGCCGCTCTTGCTTACGACCAATTCTGCCGGTCGAACATTAATCGGATTGGTTAGAGAAGCAGGTGTTTTGAGATCAATGACATTCGACGATGCTTTGTCTATTTCATTTGCGGCACTCAAGCTTATTCCATAAGTCGAATTTGTAGGCAGATCCATACCCTTGGAGTAGGATTTGATTCTGCGACGCGGATACTCTTTAAACGGGCCATTGTACCAGTAGGTGCCATCGGGAAACTTCATCGCTGCCTGGAAAACAAACCCTAGTTCGTTTTCGTAACCAATAGCAAATTCACATTTCATCGAATAGGGATTACCATTGAGGTAGGCACTTTTAAGGTCAGGCGCATAGAGGTTGCTTAAGGGCATCACAGAAACGGTGTCGGAGTTGGCACGCTGACCGAATTCGTTGATAGCTGCGACTGTGTAATAATATGTGGTATTATTCATGATGTTACTGTCAAGAAAGGTTGTATGGGGTGTGTTGATGATTGTTACGAACGGACCATTGGAACTGGTCGACCGTTTGAGGTTATACGATACCCCTGTTTCCGGCACTATGGACCAGGAAAGGTTTGCACTGTTTGAGCCCGCGATTGGGGTATATAGCTCAGGAGTGGCTGGAGGCAGAGTGTCATTATTGGATGTTAATGTTGTGGCTGAATCGATCAGTGAATAGCCGCTGGACAGGCCGTCTTTTTCAAAGGCTATACGATACTTATACCTAGTGCCTTCACTCAGGTTCTCATCCAAATATTCAGTGCCAGAAATTCTATTTGTTGTGATATCAGCAAACCCGGCCCGTTTTGCTTTAGAAGTAAAATTCGTACTTCGCTGGATACGGTATCCGTTAGCGCCCGGACATGGATCCCAGGAGAGTCGAATCTGAGAATGTGAAATCGCGGCAGCTTTAAAATTCTGTGGAACTTGTGCTTTGTAAATTGTTGGCAGGTTGAGCGCGACCTCTGGACATCCATACAGCATAGTCCATTGCACGTTACTTGTTTGTTGCTGTAAGTGTAATGAGTCCAATGCTTCAGCTGCGCACAAGTTAGAGTCTATCAAGTAGCTGAAATAAGCCGGCATTGCAATCTTTTCATCGACATTAGTGCCTACACCTTCATGGCTTCCTACAGTTTCTGTCGCTCCTACATAAGAAATTGCATTTGCGAAAAGTGTTCTGGCTCCACAGTTATTTGAGGATCGCGGATTCATGGTGCCGCAACTGGCAGCATAAACCATTGCCGGAAAGGTGTCATTGAGATTTTTTGCGCCAGTCGAGGATATTATTCCCGATGATGATGTATTCCCTCCATGTGCATGCCAGTATACAATTCCTGGTGTTTCGCTTATCCAGGCGTTGAGAAAATCAGATTCGTTGCAATGAACATTTTCCCAAAGCGGGTTTTTGTTCACCATTTCCGGAATGAGAAAGTGGGGTGGATTTTTATATTGGACATAGTTGTCATAAAGCCTGTAAGAATTCCATCCTTTTGAAGGTAAAGTCGTGAGAACGCTCTCGCCTATTTTATAGTTTTCTTCCTCTGGTTTGCTGCCTAGCCCAAGCGGAGTCTGTGCTATAAGGAAATTGCGACGCCATTCTACATCTGTTGCGTTTGAATAGGCTATTACCCTGCTCAGGTAGTTATCTAAATTAGTAGTATCGTCATCATACACCGGAATTCGTCCCACACAAAGATCTGCCCTGGTTTGTTTTATCCAATCGTTGCTCATATTTGCATAAGCGAAATCGGTAGCGATGTTAGTAGATTTAGGATATTTGGCCAGGAACATAGGCACATCCCCGTAATCCGGACATGGATGACCAATGAGAAGGACAAACTTGTTTGTATTGCTGGAAACATACCATTTCTTAATCTCAGAACGTATGCTGTCGGCTATCTCTTCGGAACCCGCTTTGCCGGTGGGATTTATTTGAGCATCGTCTCTTGTTTGTACACTCGCGCCGAGTCCCCTCAGATGAGCGATGTAATCGTTGAGTTTATGTGATTTATCTCTAATCCGGTTTGAATAAATAATCAGGTAACCCCGCCCATTGACATGGTTAGTGGCAGGGGGAGAAGATTGGGCCATTAACTGCACCGTGGCAGAAATAAATATAAGTCCACCGATAACCAATTGATTGAATAAGCGCATCGAAACCTCCTTGGTATATATGATGCTGATATGTGTTCTGGTGACAGTAATTTCTTTTTATGGTTAACCGTATATTCAGCTTAACACATTAATAAGTAATAACCATTCCTAAAATTCAGAATGGACGGAATAAAATGATACTTTAATAGCTGTGTAGTAATATCTGGCGGATATGAATACTTGTTTTTTTTAGCGGTGCACTTGAAGGCTTCCAGAATTGATTGATCAACCGGCATACTAAATCCAACTGATTCCTGAATGTCAAAAAACTGCCAGTTCAAGATCCTTTTTCCACGCACCACTTTAAAATTAATCTTTATTCTCGATAGGAATCTCCTGTTGAGGTATGTAATTGGTAACTGTGATGACAACCGGTTCTTTTTTGATTAGTCTGAACAAAAGGATGCTGCTGCAGTAAATAACAGAACCGAAAGCGAAATTCTCTGTGGTTGATTTTTTAACTCCTTCTGTTTAAGTTTTTATCCTTTGTAGAAAGGATCTCGTAAAGTCGGGGAAAAGTATTCAAATTTCGTGCCAAATGTGCTAAAGTGTTAATTATGAAAGGATTATGACTATAATAATGGCACAAAGTAATATTTTTGGACTACAAGAAGAAAAAAGGTTGATTAAATGCAGGCAAAAATTACTCTTGAACATGGGTCTGTAAGCCATAAAAACGGTTGACACAATTGAACTGGTAGTGCAACTCGTTTTAATTCAATAACATACGCCACATGGGTCTATAGACCCATGGGAGGTTACAGAAAGTACTGTGCCATATACTCAAGGTTTGTAAAAGGGAGAAGAAATGAAGGTGAATATTAATGGAATTACAAATTAAAATCAGAATTCAGTTTGCAACCAGATCTGCTGTTTTATACGAAGTAGCAGTTATTAAGTCATCGGGTGCTATCTTAAATTGCAAACCACGAGTGCCGGCACTGACAAAAATATGATCGTAGAGTATGCAACTTTCATCAATAAATCCAGGATATTTCTTTTTCATGCCTAATGGCGAGCAGCCACCGCGAATATAGCCGGTAAGATTGAGTATCTCTTTCATGGGCACCATCTCTGCATTTTTGTTCCCGGAAATCTGAGCGGACTTTTTAAGGTCCAGCTCCTGTGCTCCTGGTATAACACATATAAAAACCCCGGTTTTGTCTCCCCTTAAAACCAGAGTTTTAAATACCTGTTCGACATTCTGGCCAAGCTTGCTGGCAACGGTGATTGCGCTAAGATCAGATTCATCAACCTGATAAGCAACAAGTTCATAGTGTATACCAAGATTATCCAGTATACGTGCAGCGTTGGTTTTGGACATTGTTTATGACTTTTCCCGGCAGAAAATTTAGTGTAAAAAGAGTATAAATTTAATGAATTTCCGCTTAATAATCCACTTTTTTAGAAATCGACTGTGGCTTAGTTATTTCATTAGCTTGACTAAATTTGATCCGCTCTCCCTTCCCAGCCTCCGCAGTTCTGCCCACAGCACTAAGGAGGACGGTACGATCTTCGAAGACTCGATCTACAAGGATGAACCGCGGCAATATCTTATTCTTTCTTAACGCAACTTTCGCTCGTACTTAGCATCCGTAGTTCTTACGAAGGATAGTCGAAGTATGAGCTTATTTTACTTTTTTCATAAGCTGACTGTTTCTCTTTGAGCAATTGATTTGCATTTTTTTGCAAGGCCTGCAAATCCGTGTCTCTGTGTAGAATGTGGCCCATTAGCTGTAGAGCGGGCAAGATCGACATTTCCTCTGCCCGGACAGGCTGCATCCCGCATCTCAATGGATCTGGGCAACGGATTCTTCAATAATTAATTCTTGTCTTACAAGTGATTGGAAACTTTAGACTCAGGCTACTTATATTTTAAATCAGAAAGATAAAAAATATCTGGCTGTTTCAATTCCTGATAAATGTGATATATGGCAGATAAATGTTAATGGCAAGGAGAGATCTCCTCTGATAGATGATGAGAATAAGATTCGAATAATTCTTCCGCAGAATGACTTTAACGGGCAGGATAATCAGAAAGTGGTGGTTAATGTTCTTAACGGTTATTTTTGCAGGTATTGCAGAAAGTTGATTTTTTTCAAAAAAACTTTTTTGGTGACAATCATAAGCTTGTAAAGTATAATATTCAGTCTATATAACAAAACAGCAGTATATCTAAACTCACCGGAGAAGAATATGAAAGTTTCTTTTGCAGTTCTTTCTGCGTTTTTTATCATTATGTTTTCCACTGTAACACATTCTAAAAACATTATTAAGCTTCTGGAATCACAGAATTTTTACGCAATAGTCGATTCTGCATCTGGTGGGATTATCAAAGCTTTAAAATATGAGCGTGTGGGTGAGTTCGAAGAGGGCTTTGCTACTGTATATTTGAACGGGTATGGATTCATTGATGAAAACGGAAAAGAGATAACACCTTTGATCTACAGTAGAATTTCAAATTTCCGGGATGGATTTGGGCAGATCGAAATGAATCGGAAATGGGGCTGTGTAGATAAAACAGGAAAAGAGCTTACCGAGTTCAAATATGATTATGTCTGTTCATTCAGCCGTGATATAGCCATGGTAAAACTTGGTAATAAAGCAGGATATATCAACCGTGAAATGATAGAGATAGTACCTCTAAAATATGATGATGTTGAGTTTACCGGAAAGTACAGTAAAAACCTGTTTAGAGTGAAACTGAACGGGAAGTTTGGATATGTTGATAGGAGCGGAAAAGAAATCATACCGCCGAAATATGATGATGCTTGTCAAGGGGATGATTTCAAAGAAGGAATAGGAATAGTATGTGTTAATAATAAATGGGGTGTAATAGATGAGAGCGGAAAGGAAGTGTTGCCTTTTAAATACGATATAATAAACCTGGATGCCTTCAAGAACACAGGCCTGATCTGTATCTCTATTGATGGAAAATGGGGATGTATCAACATAAAAGACGAGGTAGTAGTTCCGATAAGTTATGAACATGTTTCATTATTCAGCAACAATCTGTTGCAAGTTGGTTTAAATGGCAAGTTTGGGTTGATAAATGTTAATAATAAGATAGTCGCTCAAATAATCCATGGTGATATAAAGCTATCATGTTACCCTGATCTTATCGAAGTCTCAAATGGCAAATTTTCTTCGTACGGCTTTATTGATTTCACAGGTAAAGTGGTCGTCCCTGCAAAATATAACAGTGCAATTATTGTTGATAGCTGCATTATTGTAGAAGAAACAAGGAAAACCGGGGCTGGCAGCATAACCGGACAAGGTATATTGAATCTGAAAGGTGAAGTGGTTTTGCCTACGAAATATAAGAAAGTGAAGCAGTACAAAAGATCTTTTTTTCTGGTGGAAACAGAACATCCTAAATATGGTCTTTGTAATAAATCAGGTAGATTAATAGTTGATCTTCATGATTTTATTATTCTACAGGACAGTCTTGTGTATGTAAATAAGGGAGGAGTGCTTAGGAACAATAACATAAATGGAGGTAAAAATGGTCTTTACGATTTAGAAGGCAGAAAACTCACAGAAATAGTTTACGATTACATATCAGCATTCAATGATGGACTTGCTGTTGTAGTTAAAGCTGGCAAAATGGGTTTCATTGATAAGAGCGGCAGAGAAGTCATCGGACTCAAATATGATTATGTCTTTGACATGAGATTCCATAACGGGCTGGCAGCGGTAAATATCGGCGGTAAAATGGATGAGAACCTGGGATTTGTTTCCGGCAAATGGGGATTTATAGACTCCAAAGGCGAAATGATTATCCCATACCAGTATGATGGTGCATCTGCTTTTAGCGCCGGTGTAGCGCCAGTCAAAAAAGATGGATTTTTCGGGGCTGTAGACAGGAACGGTAATGAAATAGTACCTTTTAAATATCAGGATATGGGACCGTTTTTTGAGGGCATAGCCTATTACAGAAGGGGTGAAAAATTTGGGTTCATCGATTCAACTGGTAAAGAGCTCTGTCCTAATGAATATAATTCTGCCGGAATTTTCAGTGATGGAATCGCCCCAGTATTAAAAGATAACAAAATCGGATTCGTAGACAAAAATGCAAAGCTTGTTATTCCTTGCCAATACGACGATGCAGGGAACTTTATTAACGGATACTGCCTTGTGAGAATCGGAGATAAAAACCATCTGATAAATAAAAGAGGTGAGGTGATTAAATAATTCTTTCTGGAATCTGGTGATGTAAATACCTCAAATGCAGTCGAATGTTTTACCAGGTTTTATAATTAAATCGCCGCTTCCGGATTTTTCGCGGGTAGTCCCTATATATTGTGGTAAAGGCATAATTTCACAATGAATTAAAAACAATTGAGTTACCATATATGGTATATACCCACAAAAAGCCGGATGCCCCAAAGATATTAGAGGGGATTTTGATGTTTCAAAGGGAGTTGTTTTTAAACGCAGATCTCAAAAGAACAAGAAAGAATCCTTTGTTTTATATCAATCAATGCAATCAAACAGAGCTCAAAAAATTCCCTTAATGCTGGAGGCATCACCAGAGCATATATTCGGGAAAAAAATATTGGTTGTTGATGAACAGCCTGTATTGGAGCTGATTATTGGGAAAAAGAGTTATCTTACAGGAATTTTCACCGGCTACGGAGTCATTATCGTTTTTATAATTACTGTGGTTTTAATTCAGAAGAAAAGAAACTTATTAAAATAGTGGTGATGCAAAATACAATTCACCTAACCCTCAGCGCACTCTACCGGGCTTCAAGGCTGGAGGTTCCTCAGTATATTCGGAATGACAAGTAATACAGTCAAAATGTGATTCTATTAAGTATTCTGGCAAAAAACTTGCCAGAATTAACTTGCTAATGTATCTTATTGCCCTATCGGTTAATTAAATTTGGCAGGCAAAAGCAGGGATTGCTATGATGATGCTTAAAAAGAGTGGACCGGTCAGGACATACATTAACAAACCAAAGATTAGCGTTAATCTTAATATTGTAAAATCGGTAGATAAAATTTACAGTAGCCGTCTTAAAGATGTCCTTGGTATAACAGGTTTCAACAGCTTTATCCCAATTTTTAATCTCGCTGATACAATTCCTGACAGCTGCATTCATTTCTATTCTTCAATAGTGCAGCTAAAAAGTTGGGCAAATTTAAAAACAAATTGAGATAAAACTATTTTAAAAGTCAGTTAAGTATTGAAATTATGTGCTTTACAATAAATCGAATCAGAAATAATAAATTTCAAATTTAGTAATGCATTTATGGAGGCGCTCATGGCAAAACCACTCAGTGTATTTATTTCTTACTCTCACAAAGATAAAATATTTTGCTCGGATTTAAGAGAATATCTGACACTACTTGAAAAAGATGGATTAATTTCTCTCTGGTATGATGGTCAAATTGTGCCTGGAACTGAGTGGGATATTGAAATTAAAGAAAACCTCAGAAAAGCTGACATAATTTTGTTATTAGTAAGTAACGATTTCATCAATTCTAATTATATCGATAAGATCGAATTAAAAGAAGCAATGGACAGGCATAACAATAAATCTGCAAGGGTAATTCCGATAATTACACGCACATGTGAGTGGGAGAGATTACTATTACACAAGCTGTCTGTTTTGCCAAAAAATGAGAATGATTCTGTTGAACCAATATTTAAATGGTCACAACCAGATGATGCCTATGTGAATATTGCTAAGGGGGTTCGCAGAGCTGTCGAGGATCTTATGTTATCATTAAAAATGGACGAAAAAATTAACAAGCCAGAATCAGGACAAAAAACACTGACACCACCCGATGAAAATTTGTATCATTTGTTTGGCTTAAAAGGCATTAGAACCGGTGATGTAACGATTCAGGATTTCGCTATCAGCAGAGTCGGAATGGGAGAAAAAAATATTAATGCAGTACAGTATTTGTGGGCAGACACATTTACCGGCTGTAAAATTAATGCAGTAATAAAAAAAGATAGAATTCCATGTCTGCGTGTGGAATTTGATCATAGAGGCGGGTGGGGATGCAATTTAGCAATTCGACCAAAATGTGAAATGGCTTACCATAATAAAGGTTATAGATATTTAGTTTTTGATGCAATCCTACCTAAAGATATGGAAACTGAATCAAACGATCTGCTTAAGGAGGTGTCCGTAGCCGTTCGTATCGTAAATGGCCGGCTTCAGCATTGGGAGTATTCAGTTCATTCCAGAGAATACATAAATTTGATCGTTAAAGAATCGACATGGGGTTTGGAGCCTGTAAAAATCGACCTGATGTCGGATAATTGGCATTTGTTCACATCTGATGGTAATATCAAAACTTATGATGATGATCCAAATTTCTCAACTATTACATCAGTGATTTTGAAATTCGGCAGCACACCAGATGTTACTGGCGAACCTGCCCGTGGGAAAGGTATAATAGAAATCAGATCACTATATTTATCTGATTGAAAATGTAATTCGCTTCATGCTTACATATGTGTAAAAGCAGTATGAAGAAGGAGATGTGAATGCTGATTATAAATAATGAATCAATGGATAAATATATTAAATCTCGATATACTTATCAGAATATACAGGAAATTTTAAATGTTCTGGAAGCTCAAAAGACGCTGACTTTTTCTCCTTTAGATAACGGGCTTTTTCCTGCTGCCAAAACTGGAAAAGAAACAGACTATACCGGATATTCTTCTATTTGGGTGAGAGATAATATCCATATAGCTCATGCTCATTCAGTGCTTGACAACTATGAAATTGCCCTGAAGACTATTAATGCTTTAATGTGCTATTTTAAAAAACACAAGAATCGGTTTGAAAAAATCATTTCTTTTCAATCAGATCCTTCTGATCCTATGAACCGTCCGCATATCCGCTTTAATGGTTTTAACCTTGAGGAAATAGATCAGAAATGGGCACATGCTCAGAATGACGCTTTAGGCTATTTCTTATGGTTTTATTGTAAACTTGCTAATCAAGGCAGACTTAAAATTTTGGATGAGGATCTGGAATTATTACTTCTCTTTCCAAAATACTGGTCAACCATTCAGTTCTGGCAGGATGAGGATAGTGGGCATTGGGAGGAAAATCGCAAAATTTCAGCTTCCAGCATTGGAGTTGTATTAGCTGCTTTACAAGAATTGAATCACTATTTATCCAATCATAATCAAATAAAAATGGAGGTAATCGATCAGATAAAGTATTTGATTGGGATGGGTCAGCAGAGTTTAGATCTAATACTTCCATCAGAGTGCATTCAATCTGATTCAAAGAAAAAAAGACGGTTTGATTCTGCTCTACTGTTTCTTATTTATCCTTTGGGGGTTGTAACTGGAAATATGGCAGATACAATCCTGAATGATGTAATGACAAATCTGCAGGGTAAGTATGGAATCCGCCGGTATATTGGAGATTCTTATTGGTCAGCAGATTACAAAAAGAAACTCGAGCCCGGAGCACGGACTGTTGATTTTAGCGACGATCTTTCTACAAGAGATTCTTTTCTTAAAGAAAATGAAGAAGCACAATGGTGCATATTTGATCCAATCATTTCAGTAATCTTTGGATTAAAATATCAGAAAACAAAGTCTGAACACGATTTTAACTTACAAATACACTATTTAAATCGTTCCCTTGGACAGATTACCGGTTTTCAAAGCAATACAGGTGAATTTCTGTGCCCTGAAAGCTATTATTTGGAAGATGGTAAATATGTTCCAAGTGATCCGACTCCTCTTTATTGGACACAGGCTAATTTAATTTGCGCTCTTAAGACGATGGAACATTCTTTACAGTAAACGAATGTCAAAGTGAATGGAATCATATGAATACAGCATTGTGTCTCGCCAGACTATCCACAAATTGCTCTGAAAAATTAAATTATCAATACCATCACCCCAAAAAGAAAAGAGACTGTATGAAAACTTCTAATCTGAATTTTCTCCTGTTAACATTTCTCAGCTTAACTTTTGTATGGACAGCTGAGGGAAAGAAACCGGTTCAGGATTCTTCATTAACCCCCCTATCTGTGATAGAGAAGGCTTTTTTAAAAAAGACATCAAACATTCAGGTAAAACAGGCTGGAACGATAATCAAATTATTACCAGATGACAACGATGGCGCCAGACATCAGAAGATGATAATAAAATTGGAAAATGGTCGCACACTTCTGATTTCACATAATATCGATCTGGCAAAGAGAATTCCGAATCCCAGAACTGGGAAAAATCTGAAATTCTATGGCGAATACGAATGGAATTCAAATGGTGGAGTCGTTCACTGGACTCATAAGGATCCCGGTGGTAAGCATATCAACGGTTGGTTGGAATACGAAGGGAAGAAATATCAGTGACGAGTGCAGAGTAACGAGTGGGGGAGCAGAGTGCCTACCCCAGTCGTACTCGAATTTGAAGCAAATTCACATTATAATTCGGTAGTACACAACGTACACTCTAATCTGCCTACAAACCTACCGCTACGATTGGCTCAATAACTATCTTATTTTCATGGAACCTCAACAGACACATAACACTCATGACCACTATTTCCGGGAATCTGTCGAACATCCAGAGATAATAAAAGACATATGCAGACTGACTATTCCAAAAAAGCTGCTTTCCATATTGGATTTAACTAAACTTGAAATAGTACACGATGTGTGGGTTGATAATGATCTAAGTATTCATTATGCAGATGTTCTGTACCGTGCACGGATTAAAGGAAAGAGACAGTGGGTCTATCTGCTGTTTGAGCATAAAAGTAGGATCAATGCTGATGTGTCTTATCAGATCCTTAGTTATATGATGCAGATCTGGGAGGAGTATCGTAAACAGAGCAGGCGTAACCTTAATAAGCACCCGCTTGTTATCTCAACCGTTTTATACCATGGTTATAAACCCTGGAAGAGATGCAATACTATAAAAGACATAACCGAAGTTTTAACAGATGCTGAAGATTATGTGCCTGAATTCAGGGCAAAAGTATTCGATGTGAGTGAATTATGTGAAACTCAATTGGGCAAAGTGAGCTTTTACGCTCAAGTGTTTCTTATTTCATTAAGATACTCTTATCATCCAGAAAAATGGGAAATTTTACCAGAGCTGATACAATTGTACCGTAAAGCAACTGGTAAGCAGAGGGAGTACCTGTCTGTATCATTCAAATACATTTTGGGTTTGATGAATATAGGCAGAAAAAACAGCTTTTTGCAAAGGCAAGGGCGTATGATGGTGGGGATGAGTTGATGAGATCGATAGCAGATGTATTGCGTGATGAGGGCGTAAAAATAGGTGTAGGTAAGGGAATAAAAATAGGTGAGGAGATAGGCGAGAAGATAGGTGAGAAAAAGGTGCATAGTGAGAATGAAATGCGGGATGCGAAAATGGTAATCAAAATGTATCATAAGGGTATTAGTATAAAAGACATACATGAGATAACCGGAATATCTATGCAGAAAATAAGGAAAATTCTAAAGAGTGACTGAAATTTTTCAGCAACGCTTAGTACTGGCTTTGAATGAAAATGCCATTTCCTTCATATAAATCTTGCTTAAAAGGTCCAGGGTCGATTTTTTCTTCACATCTCCTAAGGTACATTATAAATCTGGGGGGAGTGAAAATGATCAGGTTAACTATAAGTTAACTATAATAAGTAGGCTATCTTTCCAGCATAATAAGTGACCAGATAAGAATCTGCCATGTCACTTGATTTACCCCACTGCGGTTTCTTCCGCAAACCAGGATGGATTTATAGATCTGGATTCCATTTCCCGATCAACCCCCACCCGGAAAATAAATCAGCACCCCCCCAAAAAAACATTAAAACCCTATCGCCGCAGCCCGCTCTCCTCTCATTTGACTTGTGTAAAGAGAATAATACCGGCCTTTTAATCCTATCAAATCAGAATGGCTGCCATCCTCAATAACCCTGCCTTCTCCGATGACAAGAATTCTGTCAGCACTCCGTATGGTCGAAAGTCTGTGAGCTATCACAAAACTGGTGCGTCCCTTTAAGAGTGTGGCAATGCCGTCCTGTATCAGATGTTCAGTAAGCGAATCGATTGAACTTGTCGCCTCATCCATGATTATAAGATCAGGATCAGAAACAAATACCCTGGCCAAACTTACTAACTGACGCTGTCCCATTGACAGTTTGCTGCCACCTTCACCAACCTCAGTATCATATCCATCGGGAAGCGACATGATTATTTCATGCGCATTTGCCATTTTCGCAGCATCAATGATCTGCTGGTCGGTAGCTTCAGGGTTTCCATATAGAATATTCTCCCTTACAGAGCCTGAAAACAGGTGAGGATGCTGCAACACCACTCCTATACGACTTTGCAAAGCTGACTGGGTATAACTGCGATAATCTTTACCATCGAAAAGGATAGTACCCAAAACCGGTTCGTAATACCTTGCAACCAAATTAACAAGTGTAGACTTGCCTCCACCTGTTTCACCAACCAGTGCGATCATCTGCCCCGGTAGTACCTTCAGGTTAAGATTTTTAATTACAGGGTTGTCACTGCTGTAATGAAAACTGACATTACAAAACTCAACTTCACCTCTGAAACGAGCCTCAAGTTTCGCATCCGGCCTATCCTGAATATCGGATTTGGTATCGAGGAGAGTAAAAACCCTTTCTGCACTCGCAACCGATTGCTGCATCTCACCCATAACACGAGAGAGATCCAGAACCGGCCACATCATGAAGGTAATATACCCGATGAATGCTCTGAACTCTCCGGGAGTAAGTAAACCATCCAGGAGCTGCCAGCCCCCAACAAGCAGAATTGCTGCAACCGCCAGAGTAGTAATAAATTGAACAAGTGGCAAAAATAACGCTGAAAGCCACCCGGCCCGAAACGATGCACCATGCATCTCCTGTGTGATCTGCTGAAAACAGCTGAGGTTCTTTTGCTCTCGGTTTAAAGCCTTAACTACTTTCACCCCTGCTATATTCTCAGAGAACGCTTGAGTGATACGGGAATTTATAGATCTCACCTTGCGAAATTCCGTGATTATCAGTTTTTTGAAAAAAAGAGCCGTTAACACCAGTACTGGAGCAATGAACGCCACCACCAGCGTCAAGCGGAAATTCATCCAGCCCATGAAAATAAAGGCCATGATTATATTTACCGATCCCCACACAATATCCAGTAACATCCATGAAGCCAACTGGGCTATGCGATGACTGTCACTTGTAATTCTGGACAATAACCACCCTGAGGAAGTTCTGTCAAAGAAAGAAAATGACAATGTCTGCAGATGCTCGAAGAGTCTGCGGCGAATATCGTACTGAATCTGCTCACCCAATCGTCCCGCACAGAAGAAAAAGACAAGCAAACTTATGCTGTTGAGCAGAAACATGCCTCCCAGTAACATCCCCCATCTCAATAGTTCATCCGGATTCTTCGAAGCAACACCCCTGTCAATCACAAGTGTTGATATATAGGTATTCACTGAATCCATCAGCGCAGTAAAGCTTACTGCAACCAGAAACCCTACCATAAGTGGCCAGTGCGGGCGGGCAAGCCTCAGGATACGCACTAAGATCTGCCCCCGGAATTCTCCTTTATACGTAATATCTTCCAAACTCATAATAATCCCTTTGCTTCAGCTAAATTCCCTGTTTTACCAACGCTTTCATTCCCGACTTCTTTCTCTACCCGGGCCTGGATTTCAAATATATCCCGGTACAATCCTGACTTGCTGACCAGTTCCTGATGAGTACCCATCTGCACTATTTGCCCCTCGCTCATAACTAAAATTTTATCTGCCTTCATCAGGCTTTGTATCCGGTGTGCAATAATAAAGGTAGTGCGTCCTTCCATCAATCTGTCAAGAGAATTCTGGATCTGAATTTCCGTACCAGCATCAACTGCTGAGGTGGAATCGTCCATAATGAGAATAAGGGGATTCTTCAGAAGTGCCCGTGCTATTGCAATGCGCTGTTTCTGGCCACCGGAGAGGCTCACACCTTTCTCTCCAACAAGAGTATCATAACCATCCTTAAACTCCATTATGGAATCGTGAATAGCTGCTGCTTTCGCCGCATTTTCCACCTCCTCACGTGTTACCTGACGATGCAGACCATAAGCAATGTTGGCCTCAATTGTGTCGGTAAAGAGAAATGGGTCCTGCTCAACCATTCCAATGTGATTACGCAGGCTCTGGCGGCTATACTTATTGATCGATATACCATCAAGCCGAATCTCTCCACCTGTTACATTATAAAAACGGGGTATCAGATTTACTATCGAGCTTTTTCCACAACCCGTTTTACCGATCAGAGCAACCGTCTCTCCCTGTTTGCATGAAAATGAAACATCTTTAAGGACCGGAGTATTGTCAACATAGGAAAAATGTACATGATCAAAAATAATCTCGCCTCTTACCTGTTCAGTAACGATTCCCGCTTCATCATCAGTACACTCCTGTTCCTGCTGAAGTATTTCACTTATTCTGGCAAAAGAGACCACTCCACGGGAGATTTCAGTGACCAGACGTCCCAGTTCCTGTATAGGCCAGATAAGTGAATTTATCAGAAATGATGCGGCAATCATACTCCCCAGAGTCAGATCCCCCCTCATCACCATATAACCAGCGTATATTATCGCTGCAATCGACTGTAAACCGCAAAGTAAATGAGCTGTTGGCCAGTAAAGCGTATGCCAAAAAATGACCCGAAAACCTTTTTCCCTCTGAAGACGGTTTCTCTTGTCAAAATCTGCACACTCCTGGTCGTGACGTGCAAAGGAGCGAACGACACGGTTTCCAACAATGTTTTCCTGAACAAACGTAGTCAGGACCGCCTCCTGATCCTGATGTTCCCCGTACGCCCGGTATATCCGGTTGAAAAAAAACACCGACACACCAGCAATCAGAGGCACAATAATCGAGGACAGCAATGCAAGCTTTACACTGATAATGGATAACGCTGCGAAATTTATCAGAAAGAGTGATACAATCCTTATAACCCCCAGCATGTGGTCAGCAAAAAACCTTCGCACTGAATCAACATCGGAAGTCGTTCTCTGAACCAATTCACCCGAAGGCATATTATCATGATAAGAAAACGAAAGCTTCTGGATATGATCAAAGAGACTCTCCCTTAAATTTTGTGCAAGGTTCTCTGCTGCTAAAACACGGCCACGCCCCTCAAGAAATGAAAAGAAGCCCTGTATTATCACTATGCCAAGATAAAATAGGGCTGCAGCTGCTACACCAGTTATAGCAAGCCGCCTCTCTAAAACACCATCAACAACATGGCGAATAACCATTCTGCTGAATGCTTCCAGGGCTACTGCAATAATCAAAACTAAAACAGTTCCTGTTAACAATCCCTTTTCTTCAGCAGCAAAGTGCAATAGTCCGCTGATCGTGTTTCCTCTGTGATGCACTTTGACTTTTGTCTTTTTTTTCACCTGAATAATCCTTCTCAAAAATTTCATCTTATCGTTAATTTGAATCGTTTTAATCCTGCAGCTATGCAAAAAAAAAGCCGCGGATCACTTTCAGTTATCCGCGGCTTTTTTAATATCTTTATTATGTAAATACAGATCTATTGCGCGGACCTCCAGACACTCCTTGTTTCAAAGCGGGCAAGTGCCACAATGGTTATAATGTTTGATGGGTTGCAATGAAACATTTGATCCGACGCTCCTTTTTGATTGTCATCTAAATTACATTATCAGATTCAGAAAATCAATGGAAATGAGATAAAGCTCACCCACTGTCCTCCTCCCCTTAGAGGCGATGGGTGAAGATGCTCTCTTAAAATTGTTTCTTGAACGGGGACGATTGTGTAATATCGATTATCTTGCCAGCCTGAAATCCTCACATTAATTTATACTCATTCTCTTTCCCCAAAGTTCACTTTTCCATGGTTAAATTTAAACCTTCTGCCCATAAGGAGAAATCCGTATTATGGCAAAACCATGGCACGATATCAATATTCCATCCTTTTACCATGCCCCAAAAGATGTACTGTCGGCTCCTACAAAAATCAATACCGGTGTTGATGATTATCCTGAGGATGAGAAAAAGAGCCTACCGGTTGAATACAGGATCAAATGGGTAAAACCGGTTGAACCTTGCGATGGGTTTAGAATAAATAAGCCTTTTATAATAGAAGGGGAAATCGAACCTCTGGTGGAAACTATCACCAGCCCCCGGATTAAGATCCATCCGGTTGGTATTTACAAAGGAAATGAAGATGAATACTTTCCCAATGGAATCGATGCTTTTCCTGACAAGAATGGAAGATTCCAGGTTACATGCGATCATCTTTTTGTCCCGATAAATTATGATGAAGATTCAGAAAAAACGCCAGATGCAACCTGGGATCTTGTCATTCGTGCAATTGGTAAAACTGCAGAAAAAAAAAGCAGAAGTGAACCGTTAACCTTCCCGCAACCTGAAAAACCTTTTATAGAGCTCAAAAAAGGACATTATGATGATAATGGCGCAAAT
>DATAMG010000075.1:0-23453 GCA_036260705.1 Chitinispirillaceae bacterium
AGATAACTGTTATCTTAGCAGTTACAAAAAAAAGCTGCTTTTTGATGATTGCTGAAATCATTTTATAATTTAATGATTTAATCTGGAACACACTTTTACCAGGAGGATCTATGGATAGTATGTGGGAAAAACTTAAAAAGGGAGTTCGTGAAGGTGCTGCCCTTTCTATGGAAAAAATCGAAGAGTATACAAAATTGGGTAAATTGAAAGTTGAAGAGTTGGCTACTAAAAGAAAAATCGAACGCAATTACGGTGATATTGGGGAGAGGGTGTTTGATCTTTTTGAAGATGGGAAGAATACCGAGATTGCTGCTGATTTGACAATTAAAAAAGCGGTGGAAAATATTGCTGCACTTCGTGAGGAACTGGTTGAAATTGACAAAAAAATAAAAGAAGTGAGTGAAAATTCCAGAAGCTCAAAAGAAGACGAGGAAAGCGAGATAAACGGTATTTAATTGATGAAGAAAAGAACGATTCTTATAGTACCTCCACGGGGGATTCCTATCAAAATGATCAGGATCCCCTTTTCTGTGGCCATATCATTAATAATGCTTATTGCAGTTGGTTTTCTGGGATATTTCATTCCATTTAACAATTTTACTCTTGATGTTGTTGAGGCCAATCAGAAAAAGAATTTATCAGAGCAGAATAATGCTTTGTTGAGAAAAATTATTTCGACATTGAGTTTGCTAAACAATCTTAAGGATCAGGTTGCCCGGATAGAATCCAAACAGAAGGTTGCTGCACAGTTCAGCGGTATGGGTGAAGAATTCACTGAGACAAAGCATCGTATCGATTTTCAAAAAATGAGCTCTGATGAATTACTGCAATTTGTTGAGAACCGGGAAGCACTCTTTCAGTCTTTTTATGATAAGATCGATGCCGGTTATCTTTTGGACAGTGTGCCGGTAATATATCCTGTTACTGATTCATTTGTTGTTTCGCGAGGTTACGGATATGCTATTGACCCATTTACATCAAAGAAAAAATGGCATGCAGGTATCGATATTGTGGCAGGAGAAGGTTTACCGATCATAGCGACTGCATCAGGAGTGGTAAGCCGTCTGGAAAATCACCCGATCTGGGGTGTAAGGGTAACTATTGAACATGGAAACGGCTTTGAAACAGTATATGCTCATTTAGGCCAGGCATGTATAAGTAAGGGGAAAACTGTTAAAAAGTGGCAGATAATTGGGAAAATGGGTGTTTCTGGTTTGAGTACCGGTATGCATCTTCATTACGAAGTGTTTCATAAAGGGGCTCAGATAAATCCGCGTAGTATTTTATATCCTTCCATTTTAAGATAGATAAAGAGTAATCAGTAGTCAGTAATCTGTTATATTTGACCTCTATTTTAATAAAATGAACAATATCAATGATGCGATTGCTAAGATCGCACCACCAGCAGAATAGATTAATTTTTTAGAGTACCTTTTTTTGGGTTTCCATACCGGGATGCTTAATGGATTAGTCATAAAGCGGCTGATAAGATCTTGAGGTGCTCTATCAGAGATTATTCTAAGAGTGGCATAGAGCTCATGACCAAAGTCTGAAATGCTGCTGAAACGGTCGTGGGGCTCAAGAGATATGCTTTTATCAATGCAGTTAATCAGTTCTTTGGGGAAAGGCAAATCATAAGTATCCAGTGGTTTGTATTGTCCTCTGGTTTTTTTCTGCACCAGTTCGGTTAGGGTTTTCTGAGGAAAACAGCGTGCGCCACAGAGCATTTCGTAAAGTACAGTTCCTAAAGAAAAAATGTCACTTCTGTGGTCCAGGGGTTTACCATTAAGCTGTTCGGGACTCAGATAGACTATTGTACCCATAATTTTTGCACCTACGGTATGCAGGCTTACTTCGCTGGGACGGGCAATACCGAAATCCATCAGTTTGACTATTCCATCTTTAGAAATAATGATATTATCCGGTTTTACATCGCGATGAATCAGACCATGGTAGACTTTGCCATACAGGGTATAATCTTTTGTGTGGGCGTAATGCAGAGCCTGGCAGACAAAGTAAGCGACAGAGATAGCGACTGAAAGAGGAAGTCGGTTGCTTTGGGCCAGAAGATTTCGGATGGAAACCCCATCAACATATTCCATTTCCAGAAAGGGTATTTGCTGATCGATATGTCCAATATTGTGAATTTCCACGATATTAGGGTGATGCAGATCAGCCATGATTTTAGCTTCAGTCAGAAATCGATCACGAGCTTCCTTATCCGCATATTTTTTGAGTACTTTTACCGCGCGTACGACTTCAAGCCCTTCATGCCATACTTTATAAACGGTTGCACTTCCACCTTCACCAATAAGTTGCTTAATTTTACTGGGGCCGATCTTATCACCCGGACCTGGCATGGGCAGGTCCTTTTGTTTGTATGGGTTTTGAATCTGATCGTTCAGCTTCATGTGCTGCATTTCTGGGTTGTCTGGCTGGAGATTGCTCATATACCCGTATACCCTGGTTAAGGAAATGTTCTATATTTAGCATTCCATTGTGGAGATGCAGTTTTTCAAAGTAAGCATTCTCATAAAATATTTATTGTACCACTAGTTGTGGATAGTTAAAAGATAATGATTGAAAATATTCCGGAAAAGATCATAATTATTCGTTTTTCTTCAATGGGAGATGTAATATTAGTGTCAGCATTATTTGCTGCGATTAAGAAGATGTTTCCTGATTGTGAGATTTATCTGGTTACAGATCCCTCATACATGGAGTTTTTTAAGGATGATTGGCGTCTTAGAAATGTGTATGGAATTTCAAAAAAAGGAAGTACTGTTGATAATGCGATAATTGAGACCAGGTGGGATCTGGTGGTGGATTTGCAGAAAAATCGACGAAGTAAAGCACTTCGCCAAAAAATCAGATACAAAAAAAAACTGGGTGTTTTCCGTAAACATCATTTGAAAAGGATATTGAAACTTTTCACACGGGTAAATTTGTATTCAGCTAAAGATTCGGTGGTGATGAGATATTTTAGTGCTGCTGGAATAAAAATTGAGAATTCCAGTCTGGAGTCCGGCCAGCTGTTTTTTAAAGAATCCCAATTTCCTGAGCATATTACAGAGCTGATATATACCGGGGGGATAATTCGTCCGCTTATTGCGCTTATTCCTTTTGCTGCGTGGAAAAACAAAGAGTGGTTTGAGGAACGTTTTGTAAATGTGGGCCAGTATTTTCTTGTCAAGGGTTGGGATGTATGCATTTTAGGCGGTCCATCTGAGATGGAGAGAGCTGCGGTTATGGCTCAACAGATTGGTCAGAGATGCTTTTCTCTGGCCGGAAAAATTACTCTTTACGAATGTGGTTGTCTTTTGAAAAAATGCTCACTGGCATTGGGTAATGATACCGGATTATCTCATCTTGCCAGAGCTTGTGGCGTGCGTACCGGAATAATTTATGGTCCGACTACCAGGCACTGGGGATTTTACCCGTATGGGAATCCGCCTTTTAAAATTTTTGAGTCATCGTGGTTTTGCAGACCTTGTCATGCGCATGGGGGGAATAATTGCTTTTTTAATAAAACATGTTTGAAAAAAATCAGCTCTGATGATGTAATAAAGGGATTAATGGATCTGGTGATTACCTCAGATTAGAATGATTGAATTGTTGTGTTTAATAAAAAAAAAAATTAATTTATCTGTATGCACACAAAAAAAATGGCATATTCGATTTATTTAAGAACCATTCTCGTGGGGAATATTGGTATTATTATTATACCGGGACAAAGGGAAACGGGTTCATAGAATCGGATTAAAATTAGATTTTCAGGCCCGTTTCCTACAAGGGAAACGGGCCTTTTTGCGTTATAACCATACTTAATTCTTGATTGTTGGGGTAAAAGGTCGTATTTTAGACAGCTGTTTCGGTGTAATCACGATTATAAGTAAATGCATCGAATAGATCATGGAGGACAGGTTGAAGCTCACAGGCGCACAGGTACTTATAGATGCTTTGAAAAAAGAGGATGTTAGTGTTGTTTTCGGTTATCCAGGTGGAGTCGTAATACCAATATTTGATGTCCTTTATGACACTGAAGAAATCAAGTTCGTTTTGACAAGGCACGAACAGGCTGCAGCACATGCTGCTGATGGATATGCGAGGGCTACCGGTAAAGTTGGAGTATGCCTGGCTACTTCAGGACCTGGAGCCACTAATATAATGACCGGAATTGCAACCGCTTTTCTTGACTCCATCCCTATGGTTGCCATAACAGGGCAGGTTTCAACAGCGCTACTTGGCTCAGATGCATTTCAGGAAGCAGATGTAGTTGGAATAAGCCGTCCAATCACCAAACATAACTTTTTGGTAAAGTCGATTGATGAATTGCCGGTCATCATAAAAAAAGCATTTCATATAGCAAGTACTGGCAGGCCTGGTCCGGTACTTGTAGATATACCTGTTGATGTATCAAGGGCAGTAACTGAAAGCTATTCTTATCCTGAAACTATTTCAATCCGAAGTTATAAACCAAACACTACCGGGCATATCCGCCAGATACAGAAAGCTGCAGAAGCAATCGCAAATGCAAAGAAGCCGGTTATTTTCGCCGGAGGTGGAATAATTCATTCCGGTGCTTATGAAGAGCTGCTTGAACTTGCTCAGAGCACCAATATTCCTGTTACTACATCGTTGATGGGTTTGGGATGCTTTCCAGGTAATCATCCTCTTTTTATTGGAATGCCCGGAATGCATGGAGCGAAAGCTGCCAACTTTGCAATTCAGGAATGTGATCTTATCATCTCCATCGGTGTGCGTTTTGATGACCGGGTAACCGGTTATGTGGCAAAGTTTGCACCTGAGGCTACTATAATTCACATGGATATTGATCCGGCGGCAATCTCTAAAATAATCAAGGTCGATATTCCAGTTGTAGGTGATGCTAAAAAGATACTTACTGAATTAAACAAGCTTGTTAAGCCCAGAGATGCAGATGCCTGGAATGAAAAAGTAATCAAGTGGAAAGGAAAGAAACTTTTCACTTATACCGATTCAAAAGAAGTAATAAAGCCACAAGCGGTTATAGAGGCAGTGTACAGGGAAACTAATGGTAAGGCAATAATTGCCACTGAAGTAGGGCAGCACCAGATGTGGACTGCTCAATATTATCTTTTTGACAGGCCCAGAACACTTCTTACCTCAGGTGGGCTTGGGACCATGGGCTACGGGATGCCTGCTGCAATGGGTGCTGCGGTTGCCGATCCTGGAATACCGGTTATTGATATTGCAGGAGACGGATCGATTCAGATGAATATTCAGGAGCTTGCTACTTTGTCCATCAATAACATTCCGGTTAAGGTTGTCATTTTAAACAATTCATATCTGGGAATGGTAAGACAGTGGCAGGAGCTTTTCCATAACAGGCGTTACAGTTCCACCTGTCTGAAGGGTGGTTTTTTATGTCAGAATTGTGTGGGTACAAAAAATTGTCGCAAGCAATATGTACCTGACTTTATTGCGCTGGCAGCAAGTTATAATATTGCCGCGTTTCGTGCAGAGAAACCCGAACAGGTTGAGAAGGTATTGCGTGAAGGGCTGGCAGTGAACGGGCCTGCTGTTATGGAATTTATAGTTGCACCTGAGGAAAATGTGTTTCCAATGGTTCCGGCTGGGAAACCCCTTGATGAGATTCTGGAGGGATAAGATGAGTATACATACAATATCAGTTCTTGTTGAGAATAACAGCGGAACACTTTCGAGGATCTCGGGATTGTTTTCAAGCAGAGGGTATAATATTACCAGCTTGACTGTTGCGGAAACCGATGATCCTACTGTTTCGCGAATGACAATAGTTGTGGGTGGTGAAGAATCTATTCTTGAGCAGATTGTAAAACAGCTCAACCGTCTGATCGATGTAATAAAAGTCATCGATTTTGAGGGAGAACCTGTGGTGGAGCGGGAAATGGTGCTTGTAAGAATTGATTCCAATCACAATAACCGTCATGAAATGATAGGGTTGGGAACCATTTTCGGGGCCAGGATTGCTGCTGTTTCTCCTTCATCGGTTACCTTTGAGATGATGGGCACAAAAAGCGGAATCAATGATTTCATTATGATGATCAAGCCCTATGGGATCAAAGAGATTGTACGTTCCGGTACAATAGCTATTGCACAAACCAGAAAATAGTCGCGCTCAGGGGAGCTCTTGGTAGTAGTGAAGAAGAACTTTCCAGCGTTATAATATTCACTCTTTAAGAAGGAGCCTGTAAAAATGGCAGTTATCGAATTCGGCGGTGTACCGGAAGAAGTGATTACGCGAAAAGAATTTACTCTCGCTAAAGCACGGACAACCCTTAAAAAAGAAACCATTGCAATTATCGGCTATGGTGTTCAGGGACCCGCTCAGGGGCTCAACCTCAAAGACAATGGTTTCAATGTTATTGTCGGCCAGGCTAAGTCAATTAAAAAAGATTGGGATCGTGCTGTAAAAGACGGTTGGGTACCCGGTGAAACTCTTTTTGATATAGAAGAAGCTTGTGAAAAGGGAACCATTATCCAGATGCTTGTTTCTGATGCTGCACAGATGGCTATTTGGCCAATGGTTAAAAAGCATCTTAAGCCCGGTGATGCTCTTTATTTTTCACACGGATTCTCAATTGTTTATAAAACACTGACTAAAGTTATTCCTCCTGCAGATGTTGATGTTATCCTTGTTGCTCCAAAGGGAAGCGGTTTGAATGTTCGCCGTAATTTCCTCTCAGGCGCAGGAATCAACTCAAGTGTTGCAGTTTTCCAGGATGCCACTGGAAAAGCAAAAGATCGCTGCCTTGCTTTGGGTATTGGTGTTGGGTCTGGTTATCTGTTTGAGACTACTTTCGAAAAGGAAGTATACAGTGATCTCACCGGTGAACGTGGTGTTCTCATGGGTGCTCTTGCAGGTATCATGGAAGCTCAGTATGATGTTTTGAGAAAAAATGGTCACAGTCCTTCTGAAGCATTCAATGAAACTGTTGAGGAGCTTACTCAGAGCCTTATCAGACTGGTTGATGAGAACGGAATGGACTGGATGTATGCAAACTGTTCTGCAACTGCTCAGCGTGGTGCTCTTGATTGGAGACCAAAGTTCAAAAAAGCCACTCTGCCGGTATTTAAAGAACTGTATGATTCAGTTAAGAGCGGAAAAGAAACCAAAAGAGTGCTTACTTCCTGTGGAAAGGCAAACTATAAGGAACTGCTGGATAAAGAGCTCTCTGAGATGGGAAATTCCGAGATGTGGCTTGCTGGTAAAGCTGCCCGGAGTCTTCGTCCGAAAGAAAAAGCAAAGGAAATTACAAAAGAAACAAAAGGTGTTTCTGGACGTAAAGGAAACTGATGTGGTATTTGCACTCTCAGAAATGAGAGTGCAGCCATTTTTGAATGATTTTTATGAAAAATAAAATCCTGATTTTTGATACAACATTACGCGATGGTGAACAGGCTTTGATAGCCAGTTTATCTGTTGAACAGAAACTGCGAATTGCACGTCAGCTGGCCAGACTCAATGTAGATGTTATTGAGGCAGGATTTCCGATCTCATCAGAAGGTGATTTTGAATCAGTATCCACTATCGCCAGAGAAATTGATGGACCGGTTATTTGTGGTCTTGCCAGGGCTGTTGAAAAAGATATCTTAACTTGCGCAAAGGCTCTCAAGTCAGCCAGACGTCCCAGGATCCATACCTTTATTGGTACATCTTCGATTCATACCGAAAAGAAACTTCGCAAGAGTGAAGATGATATTCTGGAGATGGTAAAAACTCATGTACGTCTGGCCAGGCGCAATTGTGATGATGTGGAGTTTTCTGCTGAAGATGCCGGAAGGACTGGTGTCGATTTTCTATGCCGCATTGTAGAGCAGGCCATTGAATCAGGTGCATCAACTATTAATATTCCAGATACAGTCGGATATACAACTCCTGAGCATTTTGCCTCGATTATCGATGAATTGTTCAACAGAGTTCCAAACATTGATAAAGCTGTTTTATCCGTACATTGTCATAACGATCTTGGAATGGCCACAGCCAATTCACTCACGGCGGTTTCTCATGGAGTACGCCAGGTGGAATGTACTGTGAATGGAATAGGGGAGCGAGCCGGTAATGCTGCACTGGAAGAGGTGGTGATGGCGCTGAAAGTTCGCCAGGACCTGTTTCATGTTCAGACAGATGTAAATACCAGAGAGATAATGCGCACAAGTAAACTGATAAAAGACATTTGCAATATGCCTGTACAGCCTAACAAAGCGGTTGTTGGAAGTAATGCCTTCTCTCATTCTTCAGGAATTCATCAGGATGGTGTGTTAAAGGCAAAAAAGACCTATGAAATTATGACTCCGCAATCGGTGGGGCTTAAAGACAACAGAATGAATCTTACCAGCAGATCTGGCAGTCATATGGTAAAGACCCGATTGATGAACATAGGGTACAGTGAGCAAGAAATCGAAGCTTCACTGGCTTATGAAAAGTTTAAAACTCTGGCTGATAAAAAGGGCAGGGTTTATGATGATGATCTTATAGCTTTAATGGAATCAAAAAACAGCGATGATTTGAAGGATCACTTTGTTTTAGAATATCTCAATGTGGCAAGTGGTGTGGGTACGGTGCCCACTGCAACAGCCTGTATACAGATAGATGGAAAACTATTTCAGGAAGCCGCATGTGGTGATGGTGCAGTTGATGCGGCCACAAAGGCAATCGACAGAATAATCGGATACAAGATAACAATTGAAAATTATCATCTGGAAGCAGTAACAGAGGGGCGGGAAGCTCAGGGAAGAGTATCGATAGTGGCACGTTCTGCAGAGGGAATCTTTACAGGCAATGGTACCAGTACCGATATAGTGGAGGCTTCTGCTCTTGCATATATGGATATTGTCAACAAGATTGCCCGTATGAAAAAATTCAATAGAAAGTTACCGGTTCCTGCAAGGGAAGCGTTGTGATAAAAAAGTCACATATTACTCTTAAGAGAGGATTTGCTATATGAAAACATTCAATATCGCTCTTATGCCCGGTGATGGTACCGGGCCGGAAGTTCTGAAGGAGGGGGTAAAGGTACTCGAAGCCCTTGCTCCCAAGTATGGTTTGAAGTTTAATTTTAACCATTTTGATTTCGGTGGTGAGCGTTACAAACGTACTGGTGAAACTCTTCCTCAGAGTGCGATTGAAGAACTTAAAAAAAATAATGCCATTTATCTGGGTGCGATCGGACATCCTGATGTAAAGCCTGGAATTCTGGAACTGGGCATACTTCTTAAATTGCGTTTCGCACTTGATCAATACATCAATTTAAGACCGGTAAAACTTTATCCCAATGTCGAATCACCATTGAAAGACAAAGGTCCTGAACAGATAGATTTTACGGTAATAAGAGAAAATACTGGCGGAATTTACACAGGTATGGGTGGTGCCAGCATGGTTGGCACAAAAGATGAGATTGCCACTCAGCTGATGGTTTATTCCAGACCGGTTGTTGAGCGTTGTATCAGATTTGCATATGATTACACACGCAAACGTAATAAGAGAAAGTTACTGACACTGGTTCATAAATGCAATGTCCTCACATATGCCGGAGATCTCTGGGTACGCACTCATAAAGAAGTTGGAGATCAGGATTATCCTGATATCAAACAGGACTACAACCATGTTGATGCCTGTACCATGTGGATGGTAAAAAGCCCGGAATTTTACGATGTAATTGTAACTGAAAACCTTTTTGGTGATATTATAACCGATCTGGGAGCCATGATTCAGGGTGGAATGGGTATTGCCGCAGGTGGAAATATTAATCCCGAAGGTGTATCGATGTTTGAACCGATAGGCGGAAGTGCACCAAAATACACAGGTCAGAATGTGATTAATCCGCTTGCTGCAATCTGTGCCGCTGGTATGATGCTTGAAATGCTTGGAGAAAACAAAGCTGCTTCAGCAGTTGACAATGCAGTTCATTCGGCATTGGCATCGGGTAAGATCAAGAGTCTTGCTGCAGGAAAAATGGGCATGGGAACAACCCAGGTTGGTGATCTCATTGCGTCCTTAGTATCGTAATATGTTAAATTAGTTTAAAATGAGGGTATAAATGCCCTCATTATATTTTTTATTTATAATAAGCTTCGTAAGATTTGGCAGGAATAGTTATGAAAAGTAATAATCACCCGGTAAAACTGTATGATACCACATTAAGAGATGGTAATCAGGCCCTTGGAATCAGTTTGTCACTGAGTGATAAGTTACGAATTGCCGAGAAACTCAGTGAACTGGGTATTCATTACATAGAAGGTGGATGGCCTAACGTCACCAATACTATTGATACTGAATTTTACAAAAAGGTTAAAAGCCTTAATCTTAAGGCAAAAATTGCGGCATTTGGAAGTACACGTCGACCTCAAATAGCAGCTTCTGAAGATACCTTTCTTTTAAACCTGGTCAAGACTGGTGCACCTGTAGCAACTATTTTTGGCAAGAGCTGGGATCTTCATGTCACCAAGGTGATAGGAACGACTTTAGAAGAAAATCTGGATATGATCAACGAATCAATCCGTTTTCTGAAAAAACATTTTGATGAAGTAATTTTTGATGCAGAACATTTTTTTGACGGATACAAAGCTAACCCGCAATATGCTTTGCAAACTTTAGAAGCCGCACAGCAGGCAGGCGCAGATTGCATTGTTCTTTGCGATACCAATGGCGGAATGTTACCTGATGAAATTCTCAGAATATTCGAAATTATTAAAAATGAAATAAAGCTGGAAACTGGTGTGCATATGCACAATGATTCAGGATGTGCAGATGCAAACTCATGTATAGCTGTTATTGCCGGAGCTTCACATATACAGGGGACTTTTAACGGGCTGGGTGAGCGCTGCGGAAATGCAAATCTTTGCACCATAATACCTAATCTTCAGCTTAAGCGGGGATTTGATCTGATCTCAGAGCAACAGCTCAGTATGATTACTTCTGTATCGGTTTTCATATCAGAGATTGCCAACATAACTCCCAATGTTCGGCTTCCATATGTAGGAGAGGCGGCATTTTCTCACAAAGCTGGAGCTCATGCCGATGGTGTACGCAAGGTTCGTCAATCCTTTGAGCATGTTCAGCCGGAATCAGTTGGTAATGTCCGTCAGTTCTTGGTTTCTGATCAGGCCGGAGCAAGTACCATACTGGAGAAGCTTAGTGCAATTCGTCCGGGTATTGATAAGAAAGATCCAGATGTAAAAAATCTTTTGTTGAAAATAAAAAAGCTGGAAGCAGAAGGTTATCAGTTTGAAGCTGCAGACGGTTCTTTTGAACTGATGGCAGGAGAGATGCTGGATCATTTTCAGGAACCTTTTCAAGTAAAAGGATTCAGAGTTATTGAGGAACAGCGTGGCGATGGTGAGATATGCTCTGAAGCTACTATAAAGATTCAGGAAGGTGAACTTTATGAGCATACTGCAGCAGAAGGCGATGGACCAGTCAATGCACTGGATAATGCTCTCCGAAAAGCGCTGGTTAAGTTTTATCCATCCTTGAAGAGTGTGCGCCTTGAGGATTTCAAAGTAAGAGTACTTGATGGCAGAGATGGAACCGAGGCAAAGGTAAGGGTTCTGATTGAATCTTCAGATGGCATGAGCAGGTGGGGGACGGTAGGGGTTTCCACCAACATTATTGAGGCTGCATGGATTGCATTGATTGACAGCTTAAAATACAAACTGATGAAAGATAGCAAGAATAAAGGATCAGAAGGAGTTTCCGTTTCAGGGAACTCCAGACAGCATGATCTGCAAATACACTAATATCAGGACTGGTAAAATGGGTAAAAATATCGATTGGCAGAATCTGGGGTTTAAGTACATGCAAACAGATTGCTTTGTACGTGCCGACTTTAAAAACGGGAAATGGGGAGAGCTTCAGGTTTTTGACAAACCTGAAATGCAGATTCATATTGCAGCAACCTGTCTGCATTATGGTCAGGCCTGTTTTGAAGGACTAAAGGCATTCAGTCAGCCAAACGGAGAGGTTAGAATTTTCAGACCGGAGCAGAATGCACGCCGCATGGAAAAAACTGCAAAACGTCTTTTAATGGAGCCGGTTCCTGAAAAACTGTTTATTGAAGCTGTAAAGGCTGTGATTAAAGTAAATAAAGATTATGTACCTCCTTACGGGACCGGAGCAAGTCTTTACATTAGACCACTTCTGATCGGTTCCAGTCCTTATATCGGTTTACATCCTTCGGATGATTTTATTTTTATGGTTTTATGCATTCCTGCCGGGCCATATTACAAAAACGGATTTTATCCGGTAAAGGCAATTGTTCAGGAAAATTATGATCGTGCTGCACCAAAGGGTGTGGGAAATGTTAAAGCAGCCGGCAATTATGCGGCCGGGATGATTGGTGACTTCGAGGGTAAGGCAAAAGGATATCCTATCAGCCTTTATCTGGATTCGGCCACTCATTGTCTGGTCGATGAGTTTGGAACATCTAACTTTATGGCCATAACAAAAGATAATAAATATGTTACTCCGGATTCCACATCTATACTTGGTTCCATTACCAATGACAGTCTTCAGGTGATAGCCAGGGATTTGGGAATGAAAGTTGAGAAGAGGCCTATTCCGCTTACAGAGTTACCGGAGCTTGCAGAGGTCGGTGCATGCGGAACAGCTGCAGTATTGACCCCTGTTTATTCGATAACTCATGGTGAAAAGGTTTATACCTACGGTTCTGAGAATAAAGCGGGAGAGACCCTTACCAGACTATTTAAGCAGATGCAGGGAATTCAATACGGGGAGCTCGAAGATAAGCATGGCTGGATGATGAAGCTGGAGTAGGGTAGAATATTGATTTTCTCCTTTTGCAATGATTATGGATGAATACTGTATGTTCTTGTCAAAATGATTTCACTGTAATTTCTTAAAAGGCGGACTCAATGTTCGCCTTCATTTTTGATAAAGCCCATTAAACTGGTTTCCTTGAAAATCTAACCCAATCTTTATTTTTTAACATCGTTCTATAGCACATCTTACTTTCTTTTCCCCTCCTATGTAGTTGATGTCCATAATCGCTCAAGTTGGCAGGTATACATCTGTATTTTTTTTAAAAACGATTGGTTTCAATTATTTTTCTATTCTTATTTCAAAAAAAGGAAAACCATGTCAGAAAATAAAACATCCTATTCCAAGGAAACCGTGTGTGTCCATGGGGACTACAATCCATTACAGCATAACCGCTCCAGAGCCGTTCCATTATACCAGAGCTCCGCTTTTGTTTATGATTCCACCGAACATGCGGCAAGTCTGTTTAATATGGACTCTGAAGGCTTTATCTACATGAGAATCGGTAACCCTACGGTGGAAGAAGCTGAAAAGAGGGTCGCTATGTTGGAAGGTGGCTTAGGAGCGGTTGGTTTTGCTTCCGGAATGTCTGCACTAATGTCATTTATCCTGAATTTTCTCAAACCCGGTGACCATATTGCGGCTGCCAATTGTCTTTATGGAGGATCGGTTGGTTTGTTTAAAGATACACTGGTTACATTGGGGTATCATACCACCTTTTTTGACCCCTTAAAAATTGATGATCTCAAAAAATGTCTTACTGAAAAGACAAAGCTTATCTGGATCGAAAATCTGGCTAATCCGACTCTGGTAGTACCGGATCTTTCAGCAATTGCATCTGTGGCAAAGGAAAATAAAATCCCATTGGCAGTAGATAATACAATTGCCACACCTATTTTAAGTAATCCGATAAAATATGGAGCGGATTTTGTGTATCATTCCTGTACTAAATATATGGAAGGTCATGGAGGTATTATAGGTGGATTTGTAATCAACGCAGGCACATTTGAATTTGATAAAGAGCGTTACCCACTGTTATATGAAGAAGCACCTGGAGGAAAAAGTTATGTGGAAAAGTATGGTAAAGAGGCTTTTCTATACAGAATGAGGGGAAAAGTGCTCATGAATACCGGTGGGTGCATGGCCCCATTCCATGCATTTTTATTGATCAGGGGAATGGAGAGTTTGCATGTACGAATGGAGCGTCATTGTACAAACGCCATGAAAATAGCCGAATTTCTCAATAATCATCCATCGGTAGCCTGGGTATGTTATCCAGGGCTGAAAAATCATAAAAGCCATGAAAATGCTTCAAAATATCTTGGTGGATATTTTGGTGCCATGATAGGTTTTGGACTTAAAGGTGGTTATGAGGCATGTAAGAAATTTATCAACAATATAAAGCTTTTGACTCATACTACAAATATCGGAGACACCAAGACTCTGGTAATTCATCCGGCCAGTACAACACATCGAAACATGACTACAGAGGAGAGGCAGAAGTCCGGCATTTATGATGATTTTATCAGGATGTCGGTGGGTTTGGAGAATGTTGGTGATCTGATCGGGGAGATTGAGAAAGCAATGAACATTTAGAGCAGATCAGCTATAGAGTCAGGTATGATTCAGCTGTGATTGCTTTTAAGGACTGGATTTGAGAAAGAATGGAAAATTGCCGTTTTTATTGGTAATTTTAGGGCTTTTTCTCGTATTTGCCCCAGAGATGATTTTATGAAAAGTAAAAAATCAACTCTGGGGTCTGGCCGCAAAAAGCCCACCGCGCAATTTGAAAACAGAACAATTCATTCCTATCATTTCTTATACATACCCAAAATTAAAAGAACTTAAGAATTCAAGTTTTAACCCGAGAAAAATTTCAGATCGTTATCAAATACTCAAATTCAGCTGTGATTGCTTTTAAGGACTGAATATGGGAAAGAATGGGAAATTGCCGCTTTTATTGGGTATTTAGGGCTTTTTCTTGTATTTGCCCCAGAGATGATTTTATGAAAAGTAAAAAATCAACTCTGGGGTACTGGACGCAAAAAGCCCCGGCCTTAGTCTTTTAAACCAGTTTCTTTATATGCAGTGTGGTAGAATAGTGAAAACAGAAGGGTGCGTCCATTTCTGGTTGGATGTATTTTTTTATTGGTTTTATGATAGAATGATAAAAAACATGGATTTTGAAAAATGTATCTAATTGCCTCTCTGATATTACTTGCAATCATCTTAGTTGCCAGGGTTGCCAACAAGTGGCGTCTTCCATTAGTGGTAATCTCACTTTTTGCAGGGATTCTGTTTGGCAGTGATGTAACTGGTCTGATCTATTTTGATAATTTTGCCTTGTCACGTCAGATTGCTGATTTTTCTCTGGTTTTTATTCTGTTTATAGGTGGTTTTGGTACCAAAAAAGAAAGGCTGCGCTCAGTACTTGCGCCCTCTATGGTGTTATCCACATTGGGAGTAATAATAACCGCCGGAGTTACCGGATTATTAATGCATTTATTTCTTAAATTAAACCTATCAACATCAATTCTTATAGGATGTATAATTGCATCCACAGATGCCGCCGCTGTTTTTTCAATTTTGCGTTCTCGCACACTTAACAAAAAATTATCGTCTGTAATAGAAATTGAATCAGCCACTAACGATCCCATGGCAATTGTTCTGACCTCAATTGCGGTTCAGTTGATTGTAGCACAATTGCAGCATCCCTTAAGAATCGGATTTACTCTTTTCTGGCAGATTTCCGGAGGTATCTTAATTGGATTACTGGTTGGAAAGGCTGCATCATTTCTTTTCAAATATATAAAAACTCTGGATAAGGGTTATTTTTATATCTATATGATTGCCATCATCATGTTTTCATACGGAGCATCGGATCTGTGCCATGCAAGTGGTGTGTTATCTGCTTTTTTTGCCGGATATTTGTTGGGAAATTCTGATATACCTTATAAATCCACGATTTCGACTCTACTAGAGGCTTTATCGACAATTGCTAATGTCATAGTATTTGTTCTGCTTGGTTTGCTTGTTTTTCCTCATGAATTCCGTTATGTCTATCTGGACGGTATCATCCTTTTTTTAATTCTGGTACTTTTTGCACGTCCTGTTGCAGTTTTTTGCTGTACATTTTTTACAAAATATACCATAAAAGAAAAAATATTCCTTAGCTGGAGCGGCTTGAGAGGCGCTGTCCCGATTGTACTGGCTACCTATCCGGCTGCTGACGGAGTTGCGGATTCAAGAACCATTTTTAACATAGTATTTTTTGCTGTATTGCTTTCAGTGGTTGTGCAGGGTACATCAATTACCAGACTTGCTGATCTTCTAAAATTAGCAGTTAAAGCTAAACCCAAACCCAAACAGGTTATGGAGCTGGTAACATTACAGACTTCTCAGCTGGAATTGATTGAACTTAATATCGATGATGATGATTATTGTGGAACAGCGTTAATTTCTTCACTTAACTTACCTGCTGCAGCCACAATTACGATGGTCAATCGTCATGATACTATTATTGCACCCCGCGGGGATACAGAGATTAGAGCTGGAGATGTTTTGTTTGTATTGGTGCAAACCAGCCAGATTGATAATGTAACATCAGGAATATTGAAAAATTTTCAGACAAAAAATAAAGAACATGGTGCAAATAAATGAGCATCTGCGGTTTTGTAATTATCTTATCATGAGATAACCGATATTCAATGGATAAAACTGGAGATAAATATGAACAGCTGGACATATGATGAATTCAAACATTGTGGAGTTGATTACTCTGATATCAAACTTGCAGAAAAATACGATGAGCAACATCAGAAATTCCGCAATTACGAGAAAGAATTCAATGAAATGCTTGATTTCCTTTCATTAAAGAATACAGAGGACCTTTCAATGATCGATCTTGGCTGCGGAACCGGTGCCACTTCGATTTTTGCTGCAAAGCGATTTAAAAAAGTATATGGTGTTGATGTATCAGATGCAATGATCAAACAGGCAAAAAGTAAATTAACAGGTAAAGAACCGTTAAATATAGAATTTCATAATGCAGGTTTTTTGAGTTATAAACATGAAGATGAGCCTGTGGATCTATTAATAACAAAAGCTGCTTTTCATCATTTGCCCGATTTTTGGAAACAGATCGCTTTGTTGAGAATGAATGAAATGATCAAATCTGGTGGGATTCTGTATCTGTTCGATGTGGTTTTTGATTTCGCACCGCAAAATTACCAGGAAAAGATCAATGGGTGGATTTCTGCTTTTGAGAAAAATGTTGGAAAAAAATTTAAAGAGGAAATTGAGACTCATATAAGAGACGAGCATAGTACATTCAGGTGGGTTTTAGACACTATGATAGAGAATGCAGGATTCAGAATTGAGAAATGCAGATCTACTGATGGATTTGTGACCGAATATTGTTGCATAAAATACAAAGATCACAGATAGAGCAGTCTGCCTGGGATATAATACTTAATCGGAAACGATTTTTTTTGCGTTTGATAGCCATAGAGTCTTTTTGATTAAGAAATTGCAGCTTCAAAGTTGTATTTACCCCAGAGGTGAATCTTTTTCTGGTCAAAAATTTTCTGGGGCATGTAAGATGGCCGTCCTTAGTTGCTATACTACATGCGTAAGCTGCAGATACCAGATAAGAAAAGGAAATCTATCAGTAAGGCAGCTGTGTTCATATTTACCGGAATAATCATCGGCTTTCAGATACCCCATTAAAAGGAAATCTTAATTAAGAGTAGTCATTAATGAAACTGCTTACCAAAGTACAACTCAGCATTCCCCAAAAATGTCTATATCTTGATAACAGGCAAATGAGAGTGTCTTTTTTTCATGCAATCGGGGTAAGCGATATAGAACTTGATCGGCTTTTATCGGATGGCTGGCGCAAATTCGGCATCTATTATTTCAGGCCGCATTGCCAGGATTGTGGCAAATGCATTCCGGTGAGAGTGCCTGTTGATACTTTTCATATGTCTAAGAGTCAAAGACGATTATGGCGTGCAAATTCCGATGTCCGGATGCAATTTGAATATGATGCCCCATTCGATGAACTTTATAAAATCTATAAAGAACATTCATTGAACCGTTTCGATACTGTGGCCAGTAAAACGGAATTTGAGTATAATTTCTTTATTAAATCCTGCAGATCTGGTTATACTCTCTATTACCTTGATGGGGTACTTGTGGCTGCTGGTTTTCTTGATTTATCTTCTCAGGCTCTAAGCAGTGTTTATTTTATCTATCTTACAGAAATTCTGCCCAGGGGACCGGGTATTTATAGTATTCTGAGGGAAATTCGTCTGGCTGCTGATCTTGGGCTGAAATATTATTATCTGGGATATTATGTTCCGGGTAATTCAAAAATGCAGTATAAAGCCGGGTTTATGCCTTTCGAATATTATCATTGGAAAAGGCAATGCTGGGAGATTGTGGAAAGCAGAGAAGACAGGGAGAAATTAACATGAAAGAGTTTGTGAGTGTTGCTGTTGAAGCTGCCAGGGAAGCCGGAGCTTTATTATTTGATAATTTCGGTAAAGCGGTGGAGATGGAACATAAAGCTGACAAAAGTATTGTTACAGTTCTTGATAAACAATGTCAAAAAATTATTATTGATAAATTACATTCCTCTTTTTTCAGTCATCAGTTTATTGCTGAGGAAAATGGTATGCATCTTGAAAAGGTACCCATGGAGTACACCTGGGTAATCGATCCGCTGGATGGCACTCATAATTATATACGCGGGATTCCATTTTACGGGGTTTCCATCGGATTATTAAGGGGCAATGAATTTCTGGCCGGTGTAATTTATCTTCCGCATGAAGATGCTCTTTATGTTTCTGAAAAAGGGTGTGGGGCCTTTAAAAATGACCAGCGCCTTCATATTTCGAAAGTTACAGAGATTATGGACTGTACTTTAGCTTTCGATTCAGGTTTCAGAAATAGTGTGGAAGTAAAGATATCTACGCTTAAGAAAATTGCACCACGATTTTTTAACACCAGAATATTTGGTGCTTCGGTTCGTAATCTTACATATCTGGCAGAGGGTATAGTAGATGCTGTCATAGAATTTGATGATAATATGTGGGATTTTGCTGCAGGTATATCTCTTGTGATGGAAGCTGGGGGAGTGGTAAGCGATCACAGTGGATCTGCATTCATTCCTGAGTCCCGCAACTATCTGGCATCCAATAGAAATGTTCATTTCCAAATCTTAGAATTATTAAACACCTGAGAATTATTATGACTCTTAATCAGTTCTGGATCTGCTTTGTTCCCCTGTTTATTGCAGTTGATGCTATGGGGGTACTTCCAATGTTTATATCCTTAACAGAAGGTATTGATGACAAACAGAGGAAAAATGTCATTCTTTCTTCTGTGATAACCGCTGCTGTTGTCGGTTTTCTTTTCCTGTTCGTTGGACAGGCGATATTGCATCTGTTGGGAATCACACTGGAAGATTTTATGATTGCCGGTGGAATAATTCTGTTTCTGATATCGGTAGGGGATTTGATAACTGTGGAAAAGCCTTTACGCCGTGTACAGGCTGAATCTCTGGGGCCTGTTCCTATTGGAGTTCCTCTGATTGTGGGGCCTGCGGTTCTGACTACTATTATGTTACTGGGAAGAGAACATGGTTTGCTTCCAACTGCTTTAGCAATGGTTTCCAATATAGCAATTGCAGGGATAATGTTTTATCTGAGCGGGGCTATTTTAAAACTGATTGGTAATTCAGGATCAAAGATTCTTTCAAAGATTGCCAACCTTTTTCTGGCAGCTATTGCGGTAATGCTGGTTCGCAGAGGACTGGTAAATTTTATTGGCGGATAATAAAATTCCATAAAAAAAGTTACTACTCAGCGATTAAACGAATTAGGTTAAAATTTCTAATAGGAAAAATCAGAAAAAATCAGAATTAATCGGAAAAAAATTCTAAAATAAAACCAGGAATCAAGAAAAAGAATTTACACTGCCTCATGTTTTCTATCCGATTAAATAATTATATCTGATTAGCTCTGATTGTTTATTTCTGATTATATATTTTTTTCCGATTTGATATTTGTTCATATTGAACTGAGCAAAAAAAAAATAATAATCTGACAAAACATTTATTTCTAAAGGATAGTATCAGGATATCATGAATGCATCAGAGATAAAAAAGCAACTTTTTTCCCTAAACAGCAAGGGTATTAAATATGATCTTGAGAGGATAACAGAAGCCGCAAAACGGTGCGGAAATCCCCATCTTGCTTACAAATGCTTTCATGTGGCAGGTACAAACGGTAAAGGTTCAACCTGTGCTTATCTGGAATCGATGCTTCGGGCGCATGGGTTTCGAACCGGGTTATACACCTCACCTCATATTCTTAACTTTGAAGAACGTTATCAGATTAATGGAAAAGTAATCAGTGAACAGATGTGGCTTGATGTTTACAAAGATATAAGGCATATTGCAGATGATTTGAATCTGACTTTTTTTGAGACTACTACGCTTCTGGCTTTCGAATTATTCAGACGGTTAAATGTTCAATGGGTTGTATTTGAAACTGGTTTGGGTGGAAGACTGGATGCCACAAATATTGTCAAACCTGAAGTATCTGTAATTACCAGAATCGCTTTTGATCATATGTATCTGCTTGGTAAAGATCTGGCAACCATTGCCAGGGAAAAAGCAGGTATAATTAAAGGTGGAATTCCTGCGGTTGTTGCTTTCAACTCCGATCTTGGGGTAAGGGAGGTTTTCAAAGAAACCTGTTTAGCTTTAAATGCACCACTCATCGAGGTTTCTTCTTCAGATGCATCAGATGTTAAAGAAATTTTTGATGGAATCTCTTTTCTAAGAAAAGAAGCAAAATTCAGCGTGAAAATGACCGGGCAGTACCAGATTATCAATGCTTTGCTTGCTTTGCAGGCAATGGAGCAGGCATCCCTTATGAATGAAGCTGCATGTGTAAAAGGACTCTCACAAACGTTTATTCCATGTAGATTCCAGGAAATCATTTTTAAAGGTAAGAAATTTATTTTGGATGTCGGGCATAATCCAGATGCTGCAGATGTATTTGTTAAAAATTTGAAAATGCGTTTTATTAAAAAATCTTTATGCATTGTTACAGGTATCATGAAGGATAAGGATTATCAGGGCATCATAAAAAAGTATTCTGAAATTGCAGACACTATCATTTTCAGTAGGCCTGATGTTGAGCGTGCATCAGCTCCAGAAGACCTGATAAGATCAGTTTCTGATGCTACAGTAAACAAGATGGTATGTAATACTATTGCAGAAGCAGTGGCCGCAGCCATGGATGGGCCTCATGAAATAATTTGCATAGCCGGTTCTTTTTTTACGGTGGGTGAAGCCTGCAAAATCATGGGGATAGATCCATTTGCGCGATTATGACGGCGGTCATTTTTTCCTTTTAACCTGATAATAGATTGTTTTATCGAAGGATTTCATTTCAAAATCAGAGTTGTAATTTGAGACCGATTCTGATGAACCGACAAAAAGTACCCCTGAAGGTTGGAGTAGATTTGAGATTCTGGAAAGAATTTCAATTTTCAATGCATCTGAAAAATAGATCAGAACATTTCTGCAGAAGACAATATCCATTGATCCCAGTATTCTGAAGTCGTATAGAAGATTGAGCTTTTTAAAAGTAACTGTATTTCTGATCTCATCTTTTAAAGTCCACAATTTGCCATCAGTAGTGAAATACCGGTTCTTAATATCATTGGACAGACCTCTGTTGATTGCAAAGGAATCATAGCTTGCTTTCTGAGCCTGTTCCAGGACTGATGAAGAGATATCTGTAGCTATAATTTCCAGGTTCTGCAGAGTTACATCTCTTTTTGCACGAATCAATTCCTGGAAAGCGATAGCTATGGAGTATGGTTCCTGACCTGTGGAACAGGCCGCAGACCAGATGCGTATTTTATCCTTCTTTTTCTGTTGAATCAATTGAACAAGATCGGGAAATAGCTGGTTCTGCAGTGTGCAAAATGGATAATAATCTCTAAACCAGAGTGTTTCATTGGTGGTCATGGCTTCAATGATTTTTTCCTGCAGCTTTTTAGTGGGATCGGCTGAAGCTTTGAAATAAAGGGAGGAAAAAGAGTCGCATCCCTGTTTTTTCATTATAGAATCTAATCGGTTTTCAATAAGGTATCCCTTAGATAAGTCAAGATGAATACCTGAGTTGCTTTCTATATAATTTCTGAACATTTCAAATTCATTTGAGCCAAGGATTGGATTCATTTCTGTTGTCCTGTGCCGCTAAAACCTGAATATGGAGCTTTTGGATAGTGATACAATTTCTGCAGCTATGGAATCCAATGGTAAAGAGCAATCAGAAAGTCCGGCTTCATCGACAGATCTGGGCATTCCATAAACAACACAGCTTGATTCTGATTGGGTTATACAGTAACATTTTTTTTGTTTTAATGTACGTATTCCATTTAATCCATCACTTCCCATTCCAGTTAAAATCACCGCCAGAACGCCGGAATCTCCATAACATTCAGAAACAGATCTGAACAAGACATCCACTGCTGGTTTACAACTGTTTTCCGGAGGACCATCATTTATGCCAATAACCGGTTTTCCCTGATTCATTCTCAGAATCATATGTTTTCCACCCTGGGCAATATAGATATTACCGGCAACAACCGGATCATTCTCTATTGCTTCTCTGACATTAAGAGATGATTTCTTATCAAGACTTTCAGCAAGAGATTTGGTAAAATGGGGGGGCATGTGTTGAACGATGAGAATTGGCAGTGGAAAATTTTCCGGAAACTGCGGGATTAACTTGTTTAGAGCGTCTGGTCCTCCGGTTGAAACACCTATGACACACATATTAAAGGTTTTAGGCCTATCAGCTGACAATGAATGGTGCGGAACCGCAATTGGTTTATTAATATGATTGGGTAATACAGGTGAAGCTATTGGTTGTCCAGATGGAATTTTACGGGTATAAAAGCGAATTTCCAGAAGTCTGCGCACTGATTTGATGCTGTTTTGCAGCTGTTCGATATTTTGCTGGTAGTCATTTGCTGCAGGTTTGCAGATAAAATCTATTGCACCTTCCTGCAATGCTTCAACAGTGGCATGGGTGCTGCTTGAAACATCAGTACTTACCATGATTACTGCAATATTCGGGTAATTAACTTTTAGTCTCTTTAAAAACTCGATACCATCCATTTCAGGCATATGAACATCAACAAAAATAAGGTCGGGTTTAAGCTGAGGAATTTTTTTTAGAGCGATTTCCCCATTAGCTGCAGTTCCTAAAACATCAAATTCCGGAAAATTTGATATGCTCTGTGATAGTATCTTTCGCCAAATGACTGTATCATCAACAATTAATGTTCGAAGAACCATTAATACACCTGTTCTGTTTTAAAGTTCAGGCTGGAATTCTGCTATTACTGTTTTTTCAGATTATTAGCTATCTCCAGTATTAAACAGACTATTTTTTTTAAGTCAACTGATTAGGTTGTAAAAATAAAAAGTCTGCATTGTTTTCAAAAAATTGATATTGGCCTTAATGCTGTGAACCGCACGAAAAATGCTATTGATCAGTTTCTTAATCATTCAAAGGGTATCTCCCTGATATTTAGCAACTTGTCCAACTTTATCTGCTGAAGT
>DATAMG010000085.1:0-15665 GCA_036260705.1 Chitinispirillaceae bacterium
TATAATGCTTCATAATTACAACCAATAATAAAGGAGAGTTAACTTATGAACAATTTCAGAATTATATCGATTATTCTTAGCTTGTGTACACTGTGTTTAGCACAAAATCTTGATTATTTCGGGACTCCATATTACTTGTGGATATGTACCCATACTCCGGGCTCAGCCGGTTACCAGAATGGCTGGCTACCAGGAGGAACTGGTTATTATCATCAGGAGGGTGCTGACAATATAAAAGATGCTTTAAGCACTGCATTAGCCGCAAAGTATCCTTCTATCAGATTTGGTTGGTCTGACAATAATCAGTCAAATTTCACATTATCAAACTTCAATTCTACTGCTGCATCATATGAAATCAATTACATTCATACTCACGGAAATGATGATATAATAGCTTTCTGGCCGCAGAATGAATTTGGTTATATTCGCTCCGGCTATGGCCCGACATTAGTATTGAGTGCGTATTGCAAACACTTGTTGATGTATTCATGTTTAACAATGTACGACATCAACGACATTTCAACGATATTCAAGGGTGGACACTCTATCAGTGGATCAGCATGCCAAACCTACAACTTTGACAAAAAATATTGCCACAAACATTGGCTTTTAGGCAAGTGGCATTGCCATGATGAAGACCATCAGTCCTACAGACTCGGTAGCTGGTTCGCTGAGTATTTTATAAATCAAGGATTAAGTATTGCTCAATCATGGAAGCAAGCTCTTTGTAAAACACAGTATGAATTTGCAGGGCACGGAGTACACGCAAAAACATACGGATTATGGGGCAACGTATCCAACTATGGAACTTACACGGGACCATTGGAAACGATTACCAATTTCTATAATGGAGCACTCTGGTTAAATCAGCAAGATATGAACGATTACCCCCACGTTGCTGGAAGAATTATAGACCACAGCGGTAGCAACGGCATAATTGGCTACATCAGTGCAACAGGAACACCAAACTATGATTACCTTAACGTATTGCCTTGATATTCATCAATAAAAAAATGCGAAGGAGATTACAAATGAAAAATATACTTATGATCCATATTATTCTGGTATCAGTTGGTTTAGTTTTCTCAAAAAACAGCGTAAGATTGAATCCATCAGTAGTTAACTATGTAGATAGTTTCGAGAAAAGAAGCACTAACGGGCACCGTAGCGGCCTGATTCATGGTGAAGATATGACCTTTGACAAATCCTATGATAAATCTGATCTCATTAAAGAGAACTGGTGTTCCGAAAGTGGGAATAATATTTCGAATGTATGGCGTTCAAATTATGCGGGGTCCTATGTAATTTCAAATTATCAGATGGATCCCCAGATGCTTAAGTTTCTACAAAAAAAAATGGCTAAATCAGGTCTTACTGTCGAAAAATACACAAGCGGTGATTTTACTTACCATTTTCAAGCACCGAAAAAAGAATTGAACATTTCAAAACTCCCTTATTCAGGAATAGATGAGCTCAAAGAGACTGTTCGTTCTGCAGTAAAAAAGCATCTTAAAGCCTTTGAAGGAAAAATTGAGTACGATAATTATGAACTGACAAGTGTAGATTTTGCCAATTCAAAAAAAGTGACTTCTTTAGGTATCCGTTTCAGAAGGATTTTCAATGGTGGTATAATATTGAGAGATGCTTCGTATATTTATCTTGTGCTGAATGGCATGGGTGAACTGAAGGAAATCAGCATTAAATGGCCAACATTAGTACCTGCCAACGAGACAATAAGAACAATTCCGTTTAAAAAAGGAATGGACCAAGCAGTTCAGTACTATAACAATTTACCGCAGGCAACCTCCAACAATGTTGAACACCCAATTGTTAATGTAAAAGATGTCGAAATTACCAGTGCGGCCCTGGGATGGTTACCACATCCTAACGAAGATGGTGTAGAAACACTACTTCCGGTTTATTCTTTTATAGGAAAAGTCGCGTTGGACAATAACGATACATGCTACAGACTCTTTGAAGTACCAATATTCGAAGGGTATGAACGCGAAGAATAAAGTTCAAGGGATACTCATTGAGTATAATTGGCGGATCTACCAATGTGTGTTGAGTCCTTCTGGATAGTGCTGTAGTCATATTTCCTGAGGACTCAACATATGATTTTTCAGACAATATTTCCATGACAATTAAATGCAGTTAACATAAATTTGACAATGCTAATTTGACACATATTAAAAATGACGAGAAAAGTGAAGATTGGCTTTGAAAACTATAGCAACGGTATTACATGCAAAAAAAACAGCAGTATGGCAGTAAGTACACCCACATTATTACAACTGTAAGTTGGTTAAAATATTATATTTGGCAAACTCCATGCCACCCGTTATATGAATTACAGCGTTAAAGAAAGATAAAACATGAGAAGAAAAGACAGAGAATTATGCACTGCAGTTGAAATTGATGATGTATTAAGATGTGGCAAGATTGCTCAAGTTGCATTTATTGATAATAATCAACCTTACATTGTTACCATGAATTATGGATATGTTAATAATGAAAATAAGATAAAAATTTATTTTCATTCAGCAAATGAAGGAAGAAAAATTGATTGTATAAATAACAATCCTGATGTTTGTTTTACAATAGCTATTTGCGATCCATTTGTTGCTGGAGAAATTGCCTGTAATTATGGGATGAAATATCGAAGTGTGGTTGGTTATGGAAAAATTAGAATCGTGGATGATATGGACGAAAGAATTGCCGGTTTGAATTTATTAATGAAACAGTATACTGGAAAATGCAATTGGGAATATGATAACGAAATGCTGAAGAGGACAACTGTTACATGTATTGAAGTAGAAAGCATAAGCGGAAAAAGAAAGAAATAAGATACTGTAACACTTTTTGCACTAAAAGCATTTCTTGAAGCAGGGAATTTGGGATATAGGAAATGAAACAGATGAGTAGTAAAACTCATCTGTTTCTTGAACCTCTGCGCCTCCGCCCTCCTCCATAGCAGATATTGCGGAGAACGGAGCGGCTCTGCGAGAGACATACTTCTTTCCGTCTTCTCAGTGTGTTTCTTTGGGATTATTTTGTAATGATCAGCTTACTATTGTAACGAAAACCACCTGCTGCGAATTTCAGGTAATAAACTCCGCACGCTAACCCGGGAAGCTGCATTGCATACACACCAGCACGCTGTTCTCTATCAGATAATTTCTTAATAAGCGAGCCCTTAAAATCATAGATACTGACTCTGACAATACATTTAACCGGAAGCGAATAGCTGATTCCATTTTTTATATTCCCGGCACCCAATGTCATCACCCCAAATTTTTCCGGTGAACGGACCGAAACCGGCACTACAACTATAAATGATTCATTTTCACTGAATTCTCCTGATCCGGCTTCATTCGCCGCCCTTACTCTCCACCAGTAACGAGTGTTGTTTGTCAGACCGGCCAAATATTTTGCAGTGTCAGTTGAAGAATCAATAATTGCACTCGTAAAATTTGCATTGGTCGCCAGTTCAATATAGTACTTTTTAATTTTTGGTGAAGATGGATGCCAATAAACACTCATTTCCAATGTTTTGACAGTATCTGAAGCCGTTGTAACCAAGACTACCTTTGCAGGTAAAGCCACAATGGTTGTAATACTTCTTTTAGCAGATGCAGGTCCAGTTCCACCAGCATTAACTGCAACTACCATCCAATAATATTTAGTATCATTAGACAACCCAATTACAGTAACAGAAGTATCTTTAGTCACCCTTGAATGTGGCAAAGGTTGAGTAAATGAACTGTCCAAAGAAAATGCAATAGCATAGCTCATGGCACCGGGTACCGATGTCCAGACAAATTTCATACTGGTAGCCTGGTTTACCAGATTATCCAGCGGTGAAAGCAATACTGGAGTCCCAGGTAAAGCAATTGCGGTTTTGAAAGAGCTGACCACGGACCATTCGCCTGATACGGTTGTATTTACTGCTTTGACTCGCCAGTAGTAGGTAGTATTAGCAAGTAGTACTGGAGCAGGAAGATTGTTAATTATCGCTACCTTTACAAAAGAAGTATCTGTAATACTACTCTGATTAATTACCTGATTACTGAATGCAGTATCAGAGGCCAACTGTACTGTATAGGATGTAGCGGTCGTCACTTTGTTCCAGACAAGTGGTGTAATAACCGGAACATCGATAGCATTATTAATCGGACTGACAAGAACCGGAGGACTGGGTGGTGCTATTACCGTTGTAAAATTTCCTGGAGCAGACCAGTTTCCGATACTGTCTGGATTTACTCCTCTAACACGCCAGTAATAATTGGTCTGGTATTTAAGAAAAGAAACAGTCAAAGATGTAGCAGTCAAACCCGAAAAACTTGTATCAACAGGCGAGAAAGATGATGACTTTGAAATTTCAAGATCGTAAGTGCTGGAATTTAATGATGGTTTCCAGGATAGAGTAGTAGAAACAGGTATATTGAAATCCCCATTTTTAGGGGTCATAAGAACAGGTACAGCAGGGGTTCGATAAGCGGTAGTGAAATGCCAGGTTGATGACCAGTCACTGCTTGCCCCAACGCTATTTTCTGCACGAATACGCCAGTAAAATTTTGTACCCCCTGGCAGTGAATTACTAACTATCAATTCAGTATCGGGTATATGGTCAATAATATTTTCAGTTTTAAATAAAGAATCTTCTTGAAATTGAATCGAATAATATTTTGCCAACTTAGAAGGATTCCAGACAATTTTTTGATTATCAACCGCATCTGTAGCACCATTAAGAGGTGAAACCAGTGTGGGTATTTCAGGCAGCGGAAGAGATGGAGCGAAATTTACGATATAAATATCGTCTAAATCAAACGTATCTGAATCGATACCATCATTCTGATCTCCACTTATTTCCCAATTTAGAGCAGTTACTTTGGTCTGATCGAATGCCCGTTTTTTGTTATCAGGGACCCATGGTGGTTGCTCAAGATCTCCAAAATCGATGCTATACTCTTGCCATTCGTCAGGAAAAACAGTAATCTCGGTTCTGTAATACCCGTAAGTTGAGTCCAGTTCTATATCGTAAGTAAATACACTAAATAGTACTTTAAGAAATTGTTTACGTGATCTTGCTTTAAATCTCACACTTTCGGCTCCAGTCAGATCGATATATTCACCCTCAGCTGCAAGTCTGGTTCGCATTCCCACATACGGCCTTTGGGTATATTCTGCCGAGTTATAGGTTGCCAGATACTCATCACCGTAGGTGAAAGGCATTGTGGCAAATCTATTTCTGTCAAAACCGGTATCTGTGGTAAATGTATAATTTTTGATAAGATATTTATCCTCAGGGTTTCCGAAAGCATGCCGTTCTTCTTCTGTGTACGGGACATCGATTACCGATGGTTTTGATGAGGGTGCTGCCTGAGGACGATCGGTTTCCCCTACCCCTGCATTATCATCATAATAGAACCATTTTGAGCCAAGGTAATTGATATCATTGCTGACATAGTGATCATCAAGAAGAAAATTTTTATTCTGTGCAAAATTTGTTGATACAAGCAGAGCACAAAGGCAGCAGACAGCCATTGATAGTTCGAAATGTTGCACAGTTTCACCTTTTGCTAAATATGAAGCATGAGAGTTTAGTAAAAATTAACAATTAATTTAATCTATTTGACTGAAGAATTCAAGTAAGAAATTATATACAAGCGATATCACTATGATATATAAAGATAAACGAAAATAAGTTCTTTTAAGAGATACAGCAACACTACTTTTTTACAGGGTCTGCCTCATACAGATGTGTAAAAACATGAAGATTTTTTCTGAATTCTGTATAATTGATTACTGTTTATAATATATCTATCTGCTTATCACATGTATAGAATGAAGAGATCCCCCCTTAATAAGGGGGGCGCTTCCAGCGGGGGGATTTAAGGAGTAAAAAGCAGGACATCAAATGATCTGCAGGAAGGGCGCCACCAAGTTCTCCATTTAAAACTGGTACCGAAAACCCAGGCAAAATCCATAAACAAAATCTACGGGTGAACAGGTTTCGGTTTATCTCTGTACATGATTCAATCGTGGTATTCTGGTTAAAGATCGATTAACCTTAGATTTAATCTTAAATTAAAAAAATATTCATTTTCTTAAAACAAATTATATTCACTTCACGTATTTTATATAGGTAACTCATCGTTTTTTTAATGAATTATGCCGATATATTCCGAAGGTGAGCTCAATTAATGGATGACTTAAAAGCGGTTTCCAATATGTCCGATATGGACGAAGAATCTAAAGCGACTAAACCTTGCTGGCTTAAGCGCAAAATCGCATATTCCGGCAAACACAACAGCGTACAGCATAATATCCATACCAGAGGTCTGCACACTGTATGCATCGAGGCCAAATGCCCCAATAGAAGCGAATGCTACTCCAGAGGTGTTGCCACATTTCTGATCATGGGAAATATATGTACCCGAAACTGCTCATTCTGTAGTGTCTCTCACGGTACACCTACAAATCTCGACCCTAATGAACCGGACCAGATAGCAGAAGCTGTAGCAGAACTGAAACTTAAGCATGTGGTAATCACTTCTGTTACCAGAGATGATCTTGAAGATGGTGGTGCCTCCCATTACGCACTAATAGTAAAAAAGCTCAAAAACCGTTTTCCTGAGATTACCACCGAGCTTCTGATTCCAGATCTTCAGGGAGATACCAATGCTCTTGATATCGTTTTTACCAGTAAGCCTGACATACTGAACCATAACGTGGAGACTGTGCCCTGCCTATACCCACTTATCAGACCGCAGGCCTCTTTCCAACGATCGCTGGATGTCCTAAAACGAGCATCCGATAAAGGCTTAACCACTAAATCAGGAATAATGGTCGGACTGGGAGAAAAGTTTGATGATGTAATAAAAACTATGCAGGCTCTACGAGCCCATGGATGTTCCATAATTACTATTGGCCAGTACCTGCGACCATCTGCAGATCAGATTGAAGTCAAAGAATTTGTTCATCCGGAAATATTCGAGAATTACTCCAAAGCAGGAAAACAGATGGGATTTTCTGAAGTTTTTGCAGGTCCTTTTGTGAGAAGTTCTTACAGGGCTGATGAATTGCTCAAAGAAGTCCAAATTCATAAAAACGGTACAGAAAATTATGCTTAAACAGCTTAAATGCTATTCAACTTGAAATAAAAATGATAAGATTATTTTACTGTTTTACAGTAACTGCCGGTTTTTAAAGGAATCGACGGTTTCACAAAGTTTTTTCGTTAAACCATTTCAGAAGGAGACGGTGACTATGGAGATACAGATCACTTCACGTCACAACAAAGCATCTCAAACACTTCAGGATACTATCACCGCCGAATTAGTCAAAATGGAGAAGTTCTTTGATAAGATTACCTCTGCACATGTAATTCTTGACAGTGAACATGTTGACAAAACAATTGAAATCACGATGAACACAATGGGGCATCAGGTCGTTGCATTTGCTAAAGCAGACAGTATCGGTAAGGCTATCGATGAGGCACTGGCAAAAACCGAGCGTCAGCTGAAGAAACTGAACCAGAAGGTCAAGAGTCACAAACCTGCTTAACATTTCCTGAAGTAAAGTCTTCCCTCTACAATACCGCTTTGCAGGGGGAAGTTTTTTATGCCCGGGTTCGAAAGGAGCGGCTTGTGAAGAAAACCAATGTGGATCTGGTGGTTGGGGGATCCATTCTGATTTCCTTGATTATTCTTATTGGTGGGGTTTTGTGGCTGAAGGATGTATCCGTATCTGCAAAGATGGTTTCTTATACAATCCTGTTCCCCAATGTTGGAACGCTTCAAATTGGAGATCCAGTAAAAATCAATGGCGTTTCCAAAGGAGCTGTATCTGATATTTACCTTCGCAGCAACGGTGTTGCAGTAGTAATAGAGACCGAAAGATCAGTAATTTTAACCGATTCCTGCAAATTCAGTGTGCAAAATATTGGAATTATGGGAGAGCGTGGGATAGGAATTCAGTATTCGGACAAAGGAATGGTTGTTAAAGCCAACACCAAAAGTGACACCTGCTTTTTTCTAGGCATATTTGATCCTGGAATAGCAGAAGCGATGTCTATGATGGGAGTTGTTTTAGCTGAGGTTGAAACTCTGGTGGGAAATGTAAGTACAATTATTGAAACCACGGTTGGTGATACAGCTTTTGTTTCGATTTTTAAAACCCTGGTTAATCGTCTGGACACTATATCCAATGTTGCGCAGACACTTCTTTCGGAAAACAAGCCGGCAATTGATCGCAGTTTAAAGAATTTACAGACCATTTCCAGCGATTTAAAAGGAGTGGTTGCCAGAAACAGCGGCCATATTGATGCAATAATGAATAATGGAGATTCGCTCTCCGCAGCAGCACTCAGCATTGCATCGCAGGTGGATACACTGACTGTTTCATTAAATGAGATTATAAACCAGGTAAAAAACGGTGAAGGCTCATTAGGGATGTTTGTCAAAGATTCCGGATTTTATAATGAAATCAAGAGAACTGTTGGAAATCTGGATACACTAATAAATGAAGTGCAGGGAGATGCACTTAAATTGAGAATAAAACTTGGATTTGGGAAAAAAAAGAAATAAAAAATATGGCAGAACGATTGATCTCAGTAATTAATACTTTAGGAATCCATGCCCGACCGGCATCGATGATTGTGCAGACAGCCATGAAATTTAAATCCAGCATTACCCTTACTAAAAGCGGAGTATCAGCTGATGCCAAGAGTATCATGAGTGTTATGATGCTGGCTGCAGCTTACAAATCCCAAGTAGTTATTAAGGCAACTGGTGAAGATGAAAACGAAGCAATCGAGGCTATCGCTTCATTATTTGAGAAAAAATTTAATGAGGAATAAGCTGTTTCAACTACTATTTTATCCTCTTCAATTCCAGCTCCAACCTGATTATCGGAAATCTGCGGTAACCGTACAGGAGTAATAGTTATTTAGCCGAAGATTATTCTAATTCGATAAGAATTTCAGAAAGGAATCCCATGAGTGATATTCGCATTGGACTGATCGGTGCCGGAACAGTAGGTGGAGGCGTTGTAAAGGTTCTGGCAAAACAGATTGATGTTTTCAAAAAAGATCTGGGGCTTTCAGTTAAGCTGGCCCGGATAGCAGATAAAATGACTTCAAGGTTTAAAGATCTGCCGGTTGGAGATGCTATCTGTACCACTGATGCACAGGATATAATCAATGATCCCTCTATCGATATTGTTATAGAACTTATCGGTGGAACTACTTTTGCCAAAACTGTGGTGTTGGATGCGCTCAACCATAAAAAGCATGTGATTACCGCCAATAAAGCTTTGATAGCCGAATACGGACCTCAGATCTTTGAGTGCGCAGAGAAAAACAATGTATCATTATACTTTGAAGCGTCTGTAGGTGGCGGTATGCCAGTCATAAAAGCCATTAGAGAAGGTCTGGTTGGAAATGACATCTTTTCTGTAAAAACCATCATTAATGGAACCTGCAATTATATCCTTTCTACTATGACCGCAGAAGGTCTTCCTTTTGATCAGGTTCTCAAATCGGCTCAGCAAAAAGGCTATGCCGAAGCAGATCCGACCCTTGATATCAGTGGTGGAGACAGTGGGCATAAAGTAGCAATACTGGCTTCACTAATCAGTAGCGGTTATGTTGCTTATGATAAGATTCACAGAGAAGGAATCACCACTATCGGAGCACAGGATATAGCATTTGCCAATGAACTTGGTTATGTGATAAAGCTTCTGGGAATTATAAAGAAAGATAATAATTCAAATGGTCTGGATGTCCGGGTGCATCCTGCGATGCTGCGCAAAAATCACATTCTGGCTTCAGTTTCAGATGCTTTCAATGCTGTATTACTGGAAGGTGATGCGGTTGGACAGATACTTCTTTATGGTAAAGGTGCCGGTGAGATGCCTACAGCTTCTGCAGTTGTAAGTGATGTCATCGATGTAGCCAGAAATATCGCAGGTAAAACACCCATTCGTGTTCCCATGAATTATTACAGTTCGGGTCATGCGGTTAATGTGAAAAATATCGATTCGATCACCTCCAGATACTATCTGCGCTTTACTGTGGATGATGAACCAGGAGTACTCGCCTCGATCGCTTCGGATCTGGGTGAACAGGGAATTTCCATTGCTTCAGTAATGCAGAAAGAGGGCCATAAAGACAACAGCGTTCCAGTTATTATTTTAACTCACCAGGCATCCGAAAAAGGGATTAGCTCGGCTTTGAAAAAAATCGAACAGTCTAATTATATCAGAAATAAAACCCAGTTGATCAGGATTGAAGATTAGTAAACATTTCTGTGGTTGAGGCATTATGTTTTATATCAGTACAAGGGGAAACCACTTACCAGTACCATCATCCCAGGCAATCAGTATGGGGATGGTTCCGCAGGGTGGATTGTTTGTTCCGGAATCGATTCCGAATCTTAATCAGGATTGGCTTTATTCTGGAGCAAGTTATCAGAGTGTAGCGCGAGAAGTCTTCAGCAGGTTTCTTACCGATTTTACTCCGGAAGAAATAGATTTTTGTATCAGCAAAGCTTACAATTCCGCCAACTTTGGCAGTGATTCTGTAACTAGCCAGATGCAGCTCAAACCGGGTCTTTCTATTCTTGAACTCTGGCATGGCCCTACGGCTGCATTTAAAGATGTTGCACTGCAGATAATGCCGCATCTTCTGCAAATTTCCAAAAAGAAAAACAACAATACTAATCATACAGCAATACTGGTCGCAACCTCGGGAGATACCGGAAAAGCCGCACTGGAAGGTTTTAAAAATTGCGAAGACATTTCCATAATGGTTTTCTTTCCTCATGAAGGTGTAAGTGAGATCCAGAGACTTCAGATGGTAACCACAGACGGCAGCAACACTGCTGTTTTTGCGGTCAGAGGAAATTTCGATGACTGTCAAAGCGCTGTGAAGAAGATTTTCAGCGATCATGATCTTAAAGACATCCTGCTGAAAAGCAATATTGAATTATCATCAGCCAACTCGATCAACTGGGGCCGACTGTGTCCTCAGATAGTTTACTATGTCAAGTCTTATATGGATCTGGTGGTAAGTAAACAAATAAATCCCGGTGAGATGATCAATTTCTGTGTTCCCACTGGTAATTTCGGAAATATTCTGGCAGCATATTATGCCAGAGCTATGGGTGTACCTATAAAGAAGCTGATATGTGCATCCAATAAAAACCGGATTCTTCCGGATTTTTTCAACAAAGGGATTTATGATTCACACCGAGAATTTTACCGGACCAATTCTCCATCGATGGATATCCTAATTTCTTCCAATCTGGAGCGGTTTTTATTTGAAATAACTGCTCATAATGCCGAAAAAATTTACGCATGGTACAAATCTCTCAACTCCAGCGGAAAATTCGAAATCGATGCCACAACCAGACAGGCAATTGAATCTGTTCTGATCAGCGGATGGATCGATGAGGATGAGGTCCTCTCAACTATAGGAAACGTATATAAGAAATTTAATTATGTTGTGGATACACATACTGCAGTGGGAATAGCACTCTGTAATAAACTTGGACCCTTCGAACATTACACAGTTGTCACTTCTACGGCAAGCCCATTCAAATTCAGTTGTGATGTTCTGAAAGGTATTGACAAAATTGATCATAGTGATGAGTTCGACTGCATCAGACAGATCTCCTCAATTTCAAATAAGCCAGTACATCACGCAGTTGACCTATTAGGTGATAGGCCTGTTTTGCATCAATCGGTTATTGAAATCGATCAGATGAAAGAAAGTGTTCTTAACACCCTGGAAAAACTTACCTGATATCAAGAATGAACTTTTTTTCCGGAAGTATCCTCAGGACAAACGCAGTTACGGAGAATAATTGACAATGAAATCGAAATATGCGATTCTGGTTGGCGATGGGATGGCCGATTATCCAATCCCTGAACTGGGAAATATTACTCCACTTGCTTATGCCAGAACTCCTAATATGGATTCAGTTGCCAGCCGTGGTCGCACAGGCCTGGTTTCAACTGTTCCTAACGGTATGCAACCAGGAAGCGATGTAGCAAATCTTTCTTTACTGGGATATGATCCTTTAAAATATTACAGTGGCAGAGCACCTATTGAAGCAGCCAGCATGGGAATCTCATTATCTCAAAACGAAACTGCTTTCCGTTGTAATCTTGTTACAATTGAAAATAACCGCATGGTTGATTACTCAGCCGGTCATATTGATACTGAGTTTGCAAGAGAAATTATCTGTGAACTGCAGAAAGAACTGGGAACTGAAAATATCCGTTTTTTTCCGGGCATAAGTTACAGGCATCTGGTAGTAATCTCTGATTTTCCAGATGACCTTAAATGCACGCCACCTCATGATATCACCGGATGTGAGATTATGCCTTATTTACCGAAGGGAAGTGGCCAGGAAATATTAAATTCTCTTATGCAGAAAGCAGTTGGGATAATATCCGGTATTATCGAAAAAAATAGCGATCACCATAAAAAAAGTAACGTTACCGATATTTGGCTCTGGGGACAGGGGCGTTCGTTAACACTTCCCACGATCTCACAACAGTTCGGGTTAAATGGAACTGCAATTTCTGCTGTCGATCTTGTTAAAGGATTAGGTGTTCTGGCAGGTCTTGATGTCCCATTTGTTAAAGGTGCAACTGGTTATCTGGGGACCAATTATGCAGGTAAAATCGAAGCCGCCCTGAAAGCCTTTGAAACTCAGGATTTTGTGTATCTTCATGTTGAAGCTCCGGATGAGACATCACATCAAGGGGCATTACAGAAAAAAATTCAGGCTATTGAGGAATTTGATACCTTTATCGTAGGTGAGATGCTAAAATATCAGAAGGAATATACAAATTTAAGGATCCTGATTTCTCCAGATCATGCTACACCAGTTTCCATAAAAACTCATTCTTCAGAACCGGTTCCTTATACTTGTTGTGGTCCGGAAATAGGAACAGATTTCAGTATGAATTACTCAGAAATGTCTGCAAAAGAAAAACCGATTTTGACAGGACCTGAACTTTTCAGATATTTTATACAAAGATGAGATTGTATAATGGCAATACGATTATTAGAAAAACTGATTACGTTCCTTTTTGATTTTCTGGCAATTAATATCGCCCTTTTTACCGCGGTCTGGCTCAGATACAAATCCAATTTTTTCCCTGAAGCACTAAACCCATCACTGGAACTGCTCTCCTACCTTCAGCCATCACTGATAATAGCTATGCTGTGGATTGCTCTGTTTTTCTTTACAGGTCTTTACCGGGACTGGTATAAAGAATCCAGAATAGATGAACTTTTCGTGGTATCCAGAACCGTTTTAACAGGTCTCTTTATACTTTTTTTGATTACCAGCGCACCTCAGGTTATCGATTTTGTCCATAGCGGCAACCCCAGAGTGCTCTTTACCCCTACAAAATTCCCTATTCTTCTGACCTATGGCTCCTGTATGTTATTTTTTGCTGCAGCAAACCGTTTCCTTATACATACCATACTGACATTTTTGTTCACTAAAGGAATTGCAGTAAGCAATGTTCTTATTGTAGGGGCCAGCAGTTCTGGAAAGCAGCTACTGAAAGATCTAAAAAATTATCCTCAGCTTGGCTATAAGGTATGCGGATTTGTAGATAATAATCCAGAACTTCTCAATAAGCAAATTGAGGATAATTGTGTCCTGGGTAATTATCAGAATATTCCCAGTATAGTTAAAAAGAAAAAAATTCAGGGGCTCATAATCACTCACATCAGCGAGTCACCAGATGATATTTTAAAGATACTGGAATATTGCGGAGATATAAAAGTAAATATTTACATGGTTCCTTCATTGATGGATATTATAACCGGCCACCTTAAAACCCATCAGATATTTGGTGTACCACTCATGGTTCTTCTTCAGGATCATATGCCTGCATGGGAAGCACAGATTAAGAGGTTAATGGATATAGTAATTTCATTCTCTGTTCTTACTCTTGGTGCACCACTGTGGTTGTTGCTTAATATCATCATTCGCCTGGGATCACCAGGACCTGCAATTTTCAAACAGGAAAGAGTTGGTAGAAATGGAAAGCTTTTTACCATGTACAAGTATCGTTCTATGTATATTGATGCAGAAAAGCATTCCGGACCCAAATGGGCAACCGAAGACGATCCCAGAATAACTCCGGTGGGAAAATTTCTTCGCAAATCGCGTCTTGATGAGATTCCACAGTTCTACAATGTACTTAAAGGTGAAATGAGCCTGGTTGGTCCACGCCCGGAAAGACTCTTCTTTGTAGAGCAGTTAAAAAAAGAAATTCCATGGTATGTACGAAGGATAAAGATGAAACCTGGAATCACCGGATGGGCTCAGGTAAAACATAAGTATGATGCGTCCATCGAAGATGTAAAACAAAAGGTACTCTACGATTTGTATTACTTCGAAAACATGTCAATCTCCCTGGATATAAAAATTATTCTGCGTACATTTCTGGTTGCGCTTACCGGAAAAGGAGCCCACTGAAAGATTTTTAGATTTTAGATCTGAAATCTTAAATTACTATTTGGCCCTGTTTTTGAGACTTAAACCTAAAATCCGTAGTCGTATGCGGTGCATGAGCATCCACACCATCTGAGAAATTCAGGTTTAAACAGTATTCTCCTGCCTGAATATCAATGTTAAATTCGGGGGATTATGCAAAAATCAGTTCAAATAATTGGGGTTCCACTGGATCTGGGCCAGTCCCGCAGGGGTGTAGACATGGGGCCCAGTGCTATCCGTTATGCAGGACTGGCCAGCAGACTTCAGAAACTGGGTTTTGCTGTCCAAGATTACGGCAACATACTTGTACCAGTCAGAGAACATCTTCCCCAAAAAGATAGTCCTGGGTATGCTTCAGAAATTGAAACAGTATGTTCTGAAATTTACCAGATTGGCTGTGAAGCTTTGCAAAAAGAAGCACTACCACTTTTTTTAGGTGGTGATCATTCAATAGCGGTGGGAACAATAGCTGCAGTCACCGATCAGTCTCCATGTGGAGTAATCTGGATCGATGGTCATGGCGACTTCAACCTTCCCGAAACTTCACCAAACGGGAATATCCATGGAATGCCGGTTTCGATTCTTCTAGGTTACGGGTTGCAGAATCTAATTGATGTAGGCAGACGTGGACCCAAACTCAAACCCGATGAAATCGTTCTGATAGGCACCAGAGATCTTGACTACGACGAACGGAATCTTTTAAAATCGAGTGGTATACGAATCTATACAATGCGTGAAATCGATGAACGCGGAATTGCGGCAGTCACCAGAGAATCGCTTCATTTACTTTCACATCTTCCGTCAGTTCATGTCAGTCTCGATATGGATGCACTTGATCCTATTGTCGGCCCAGGCGTTGGAACACCTGCTCCAGGTGGCCTTAGTTACCGCGAAGCACATCTTTTGATGAGTATGGTACACGATTCAGGTAAACTCAGATCTATGGATATTGTGGAAATTAATCCAATTCTGGATAATAAGAATATGACCGCTAAGGTTGCTGTGGAACTGGCAGCATCGTTACTGGGAGAGAAAATATTATAGATTGACTTCGCCAGGAATGGAATTTTTCATGTTTCCTTTTATATTCCGCCTCCTGTTGGCGAATTAATCTACCAAATTCAATTCACCAGC
>DATAMG010000086.1:0-2872 GCA_036260705.1 Chitinispirillaceae bacterium
TTCTGAATCAATTGACCCGTTTCAGACTGGAACCTCTCAAGGAGGTTGTGACAGTACCAGGAAATCTTATCGATTCCATTATTCCACAGATGTCATCGCCAGAGGTGCTGGTAAGTGATGAGCTCTGTAAAAAGACAGCAGTCAGGCTGCGAGCAACCCATCTGTTGAATCAGAAGTTTGAGATCTCTCAGCAGGAAAAAGTACTTCACTATTACGTTGAAATCACCAGTTCAAAAAGCAATCAGATTGTATTCAATATGGAAAAGGATATACCTTTTGACCGCATAGGGCCTGAAATTGACACGTGCTTACTGACCGCACTCAAAGCCATCCAGCCTGAAATGTATCCTGAAACGGAACGTTTTTTCGGTCTTTCCATGTTAAGTCCTAATTTTAAAATTGTCAAACAGCTTGGTGAAGTTTACATACTCGAGAGTGACAAATTGAAGGGACTTGATAATGAACTGGCCAGGGAGTATGAAAAACTTATAGAAAAAGATCCTCTGCTGTTGTTGGCAAACTATCCCTGCGCAATGGCATTTTTCCGGGCAAAACAATATGTAAAATCTGCCAAATACCTTAAACAGTTACTGGACCTGACCCCTATACAATCCTCGCTGTTTATAACTCTTGCTCAAAGCTACCGGCTTGCCGGACAGTATCAGGATGCACTGAATGTAACATTGAGTTGTGATAGAATGAGATTGAGAAGCATTCCGTTTCTCCTGGAAAAGGCCATGGCATTTGAAGGTATGAATCAGCGTGGTTCAGCACTCAATACTTATCTGCAGATACTTACTGTCAATGCCAGTCAGCCACAGGCATTACTTTTCCTGGCTCAGCAGCGAAACAATGAAGCAAATTACACTGAGGGACTTCAGTATGCAGATAAACTTCTGATAATCGAACCATCAAACGGTAAGGCCGGTTTTGAAAAAGGAAGAGCGCTAAGTGCACTCGGGAAGTATGATGAAGCATTTGCAATTTTAAAAAATGCCGCTCAGAACCTTCCGGAAGATCCTTATATACAACAGTGGCTGGGCGATCTGTGTATTCGCAAACAACTTTACCCTGAAGCTGTAGATCATTATAAGAAGGCATCCAAATCAGCACCTGATAATTTTGATTTTTACATAAAAACATCCAATGCATTACAGCTTTCCAATAAAAACAATGAGGCATTAAAATTACTCAGAGATATATCAACCAGATTTAAAGACAAAAAACAGATCTATAAAGAAATTGGTCTTTTGGAATACAAAGCCGGTAATTTGGATTCATCACTGGCAGCCCTTTCACTTTTCTGTCGAACCGATTCAACTTTAGCCGAAGTTTATCTTATTCTGGGCCATATCTTCAATAAAAAATCCGATTTAAAAGCTGCTATGCAGAATTACTCAAAAAGCATGAAATTATCCGGGCCGACCATCGAATGCAAGCTGTCAATTGCAGATGTTCACCTGAAAACAAAGAACCCTTCAGCAGCACGTAAACTACTGGAAGAAGTACTTGCCGAAAGAGCCGAAAAAAATGCCAATCGTCTGATGGGTGAAGCATATCTTCAGACTGGTGATATGCGTAACGCTCTATCCTATTATAAAAAAGAACGCGAACTGCATGGCGATGATCCGGTTGTTCAGGAAAAAATTGCCAGCCTGTATTTCTTTCAGGGTTTCTATGCTCCGGCAAAAACAGAATACCAATACCTGGCCAAACTGGTTCCGCAACATCCTGAAGCTTACTATTATCTGGCAATTTTTGATTTGAGAGAGAGCCTTGTCAGCTCAGCTGAACAGTATCTGAAAAAAGCTGAAAAACTGGGAAATGGAAATGCACTTATTCACTATAATCTTGGAATCAATTTTGAAAATAATAAAATGCTGGATAATGCTATTTCATCCTATAACAAATGCCTCTCTTTTGAACCGGCTAATCAAAATGCACTGCTCAATCTGGCAGATGTCTACATTAAGGCGGAAAAAGACAGCGCTGCGGCTGAAACATTTATTAAACTCTTCAATATCGATAACAACAAATACTCTGCAAACCTGGCTAACGCCGGCCACATATTCTTCAAACTCAGTATTTTTGATAAAGCAGTAAGTACCTATTCCCTGTTCCTGGATAAAAAGTACAGCGATTTCAGTGTCAATGTTGGTTATGCAACTATCATGTACAGCAGAAATGATTACAACAAGGTTATTTCTTTGCTCAAATCAATTAATGGCACCTGGCTCAAAGATGACAAAGTATTAACAATGCTGGCCGATTCATACTTCAAAACCGGACAGTATGTACTTTCTCTTCCACATCTTTCATCTCTTTTATCTTTGAATGATTCCAATCAGTATGCAGTAAAACACTCTGCAATCTCTTTAGAGAAGGCTAAAGATACACTCAAATCCATCAGCATGTATGAGCGATACCTGACGCTTCCGCCGGAAAAAGACAGATCTGATATTGCTTTCCATCTGGGAGAATTGTATGAAGCAAAAAAAATGGATGATAAGGCGATTTCACAGTATGATAACAATATAAAAACATATCCTGAGGACCTGAGAAACCATACTCAAATTGGTGCTCTTTATTATAAAAAGAAAAATTTTGTTAAGGCTCAGATGATTCTGGAAACTGCAGTAGCATTTCCGACAGCAACTCCCCGTCTAAAGAAAATGATGGCCCAAACTTATGCAGCACAGAATAATTATCCAAATGCTATTGTATACTATGACAAATACCTTGCGGCAGTTTCAAATGATGCCTCCGGATGGAAAGAACTGGGAATCTGTCATTTTTTTCTCAATGATTATCCCAAAGCAATTCCAGCTTTCTCAAAAGCCAGAGAATTAAGTAGCACCGAAGATTTTGAAGT
>DATAMG010000019.1:0-11027 GCA_036260705.1 Chitinispirillaceae bacterium
ATAGAACACAGAGAAAAAAACTAAAGGCACCAAGAGCCTGCATATTGCGAATAATTCTCAGGCGAGTATGCAGGTTTCTTATCTGTCCAAGAATAAGAGCTTCGGGGCTGGGACCATGCTCCGATTGAAGATCCCTTATTAGAGCAGCCAAAGCCAGAAATCGACTGGTATAGGCTAAAAGCAGTAATGAAATCGCAGGAAAAAGTAATGCAGGTGTAGTAATATTTATCTGCATGTGCTAAATTTGATATCTATTTTGTTTTTGGGTAATAAATATTAGCTTTGAAAAGCAAACAATTTGCCATCACTACACATAGTGGACAATTTTAAATCGCTCGCCAGTTCACTATCATTATTACACTGCTCAACTGCGGATTTAAGTTGAATATATTCAAGCACAAAAAAAATAGCCCTGTAGAACAGGGCTATACACTTAAGAAAAGATAATGCACAATCTTTATCAGAACAATTTCTTTAGTTTTTCGGTTGCCTTACTCTTGAGTTTCTGCCCCTGCTCCTGTGAAACCGGGAGTTTCTTTATTATCTCCTCTTCAACCTTTTTACCCTCTTCAGAAAGTTTTTTCTCAACAGTCCCTTTATTCTGCTCTATCACATTTTTCACTTGTTGAGTGACCTGCTGTTTTGGAGTTTGAGGTTGAGAGACTTCAGAAGAACCGCTGCTTCCCTTTCCAAATCCGCTGAAAGATGGTTTAGGATCTGATGCTGATCCAGTTATGGCAATTTTGAGGGTAATTCTTCCTTCATTATCGGAAGGTATACCCACATTTTCCAGTAGTCCTGATGCAGAACTTAATTTAGTGCCTTGCAACAGGCCTTGAAGTTTGCTTTTACTGCTGTTTTGAATAGTCAGCACCTTTTGGGAAGCATCTTTGGTCATTCTGTGATCGATATTCATGTTCAAGCTGGCATCGAAACCTACATCTCCCCGCAGATCCCAGTCCCCGGCAACATCGGACTGCAGCTTGAAATCATCAAAATAGACTGTCTGATCTTCAATGCGTAATGTTGTTTTCAGATTTCGAAACTCGATATCCTTGACATCAATGAATTTTCCGAGTATACCCGATATTCTGGAAAGAATAACAGAATTGGAAATCTTTCCATTGGCAAGATCAGCGTTAATTGTCCCCTTGAGACTTTTTGAGAGCTCATCCTGTGTACCTCCAGAGGTTATCAACTCACTCTTGAGGTTGATTTTACCATACAGATTGTTTTGAACATTTCTGAGTTCTCGGTTCAAAGCATTGGTAGGCTTGATAAAATTCCCGAATCGTATTAACAGGTCATTAACCTCCACCTCTGAAATACCCAGATTATTTTTTACAGTTACAGCTTTTGTGTTACGAAGATCTGCATGGATTCTCTCAGTGATTGTGCCACTGGCAAATCCGGTTTTTATATCCAGATCTGCAATATCATTAACAACAGATACCTGCATCTGCATGTTTTTCATTTCCACATTCTTATAGACAATCTTAGAGGCATTCACAGTTCCCTTCATGTCAATGCCAGGAAGAGGTGCAATAATCGGCCCTGATTCTGTCTTTGCTTCTGCAGATGATTTGCTTTCAGAAGGTGAAGAGCTCTCCTGTGTTAATGGTAGAAATTCATCAAAATTAAGTAAAGGCGACGTTATTTTAAAATCTATTGATGGGCGTGGAGTTTTCTTTAAACTGTCCGCAATAATAAGGCTGAGGTAATTGGTAACTGCAGCATCCATCTTCATGGATGAATAACCAATTTTCACAGCCAGATTCTGCCCTATTGCCTTGGAAGAAAGTGTAAAGGCTCCATTGATCACTGCTGGCTTTAAAAGAGGCGGCCATAGTATGGATACTTCCTGTAAATCAGCCTTTCCTTTTACATCCAGTTTTGAAGGATCTGAAGGATCAATTTCTCCTTTGGCAGAGATATCGGTTTTCACCATGCCTGACAACGATGCTCCTTTTGGCAAATCTGTCATCTGCTTAAGATCTCCAAGATCGACATCCGCTTTAACCAGTAAATCAATTAAAGGACGGGAAAAATTACGAATCGTACCTTTTAACTCTACCGGATTGGAACCAAACATCATGCTAAGTTTTTTAATATCCAGGCTATTATCGGTGAAGTCTAAAGAGGTATTGATCTTATCGATTGATTTGGGCAGATCAGAATACTTCACCATTCCATCTTTTAATGTCAAGCTGCCCAGAACCGGAAGTTTCTGATTCTCCTGAACTGCGCCCTTAACGGCCAGATCCAGCTCTAAAGTTCCTGATGCCGCAATTTTACCCAGTTCCGGGGAAACTTCTCGTGGAATTTCTGCCAGAATATCTTTTAGCTCAAAAGGATCAGAATCAATTTTCAAATCCAGCTGCGGAATAGTATTAAAATTGCTCACAGAACCTGTGAGGTTGAGAAAAACCTTCTGAAAAGATAATCTAACCTTCTTCAAATCCGCATTCCCGTTTACCAGATCAGCTTGAATATCGTGACTGAAACTGATCCGCAGGTTGCTAAGAGGTTTTGTGATCTCTTTAGTCTTTACCGAGACCTGCGATAAAACCAGATCACCTGTAGTATTTACATCCTTTAATTCTTTATCCATGGAGAATTTTACGGTCTGATCGATATCTCCAACCACAAACTCCTGCCCGCAACGATTGTCTCTATAAGTAAAAGCACCATCCTGAATCGTTAATTCCTTCAGAGTTATGGGGACCGGCAAAACAGGCATGCCTTTGTTTTGACTTTTCTGAGCTGGTGATATCTGTGATTCAGATTTTCCCTTGGACATCATTGCCAGATCATCGAAATTAAATGCCCCTGTGGAATCGATTTCCAAAAGAATCTGAGGACTTTTTATAATGATCTTAGAAATCTCGGGTTGTTTTTTAAGCAATGAGAAAATCGGTATCTGAACCAGCAAATTATCCACTTTTACAAATGGGCCATCAGAAAAACCCTGACGTTCAGTGTTGGAGATCTCCAATTTGGCCAAATTTGCCCCAATGACTGGGAAAATGCTCAGTGATGCTTTTTCCAGGGAGACTTTTCTGCCAAGGGTCTTTTCCACCTGTGGGATGATAAGCGCTTTTAACTTCTCCGGAGGAAACATCATCCATAAAGTCAACAATATTGCAATAAATGCTACGAGAATTACACCCAGGGTAATCCCGACGATCTTAGTTTTTTTTCCCATATAATCCTCGGTCTTTTATGGATTAATTAAAAAAGAAGAAATTTAAGAAGCCTTGGTATGATAAATATGAAACGTAAGTTAACTCTGAAATAATAAGTTCAAACATACAAGTATTTCACCCCTGTACTCAAACTCAAGCAGATAAAAATACTATTGGTCGCAAACACCTGCCAGAATAGAATGGATACTTAATATATATGAAAACGGATAAGTATTGTTTTTATTAAGAAAAACTTTATTGTAAGTCCCTATTAAATTGATCGTGCCATGGTTAAAAGAATAACTATTCAGGGGTGATTTAAACTAATTTAAACTAAAAATTAAAATACCGGTTTATAACATAATCAGAACCATAATGGAAAAAAAAGTCATAATACTTGAAAATATCAACAAATGTTTTGGGCTGTTCACTGCGGTTAAAAATCTGAATTTTTCAGTTTCACAATCCATTTGTTTTGGACTCCTGGGGCCAAATGGAGCCGGAAAAACAACTACCATGAAGATGATTTATGGTGTAAGCAAACGGGACTATCCAAACGAAGGGAAAATGTCAGTTTTTGGATTCGATCCCCTAAAAGAATCCCTGGCCATAAAATACCTCTCAGGGGTCGTGCCTCAGGAAAACAATCTGGATGAGGAACTAAATGTGGAGGAAAATCTCAGAGTCTTCGCCCGCTTTTACGATATTCCATCCAAAGAAGCCTCCAAGCGCATAAATGAATTACTGAGTTTCATGGAACTTTCTGAAAAACAACATTCCCGTATTCGTGAACTTTCCGGTGGCATGAAAAGAAGGCTGATTATAGCCCGGGCATTACTAAATAATCCAAAGCTTCTAATACTTGATGAACCTACAACCGGACTTGACCCACAAGTACGGCACCTTATATGGGAAAAGTTAAGAAAACTAAAACGTCAGGGTATGACCATACTCCTTACGACCCACTACATGGATGAAGCGTTCCAGATCTGTGATCAAATAATAATCATGAATAAAGGGGAAAAAATTCTGGAAGGAAACCCCCACGAACTGGTAAATAAAAATATAGAACAGTTTGTTATCGAGGTGAACTCCAGAGATTCATTTCAGAAAATTAAAGCAGAAATCCCGGCAAATACCAGAGTTGATGAATCCACTGATGTGGTCCGAATCTACAGCAAAGAACAACTGGTACTCAAAGATATCTCAAAGAATCTCGATCCTGGTGAATTTTATCTCCGTCAATCCAATCTTGAGGATCTTTTTCTAAAAACAACCGGGAGCACACTTAATGCACTCCAGTAAAGACAGACTTTTTCCTTCAACATTTAATAGAATTTACAGCGTCTGGTTCCGCCATTTCAGAGTTTACACCAAAAGTCTTATAAGTAACGGCCTGCCCCCATTCCTTGAACCGCTCATTTTTCTGGCTGGAATCGGCCTTGGAATGAACAAATACGTAAAAGAGATGGCTGGAATTCCTTATATAACTTTTCTGGCAACCGGACTGCCCATTACTGCCGCGATGTTTACATCAGCATTCGAACTCACCTATGGCACATTTATCCGCCTAGAATTTGATAAGGTATACGATGGCATGCTGGCATCTCCATTAAGTGTAAAGGACTTGATGATAGGAGAGATACTATGGGCCGGCACAAAGGGTCTGTTCTTTTCTTTTGCAGTAATTGTCGTGGTGACTTCTTTTGGGCTTATTCCACTACCCTGGAGTCTTTTTACACCAATCATCGGTTTTTTAACCGGAATAATGTTTGCCACTATTTCACTTCTAATAACCACCTTTGTTAAAAATATAAACCATTTTAATTTTTATTTCACCGGATTTCTTTCACCCATGTTCTTCTTTTCAGGAGTGGTGTTTCCTATTGAAAACCTTCCCCCGTTTCTAAGAGTCATAGCTGAATTTTTTCCACTGACCCATGTGGTAAGGCCAACCAGGGCTTTGTGTCTTGGAAATTTTTCAACCATACTTTTAGCGGATCTTTTATTTATTGTGGCATTTACTTTTATTACTGGTTGGCCGGCAATTAACAGAATCCGGAAAAAATTGATTAATTAGAACAGACATGATGCAAAAATCCAGGAGAATCAGATGAATCATTTATTAGCAGCTATTTTTCTGATTTTTAACAACACCGTTGACAGCACCACAGAAACTGCTTCGGCTACTGAGAAACTGGCCGATACAAACCAAGTCAATTCCACTCTTGATCAAAATGATGAACTCATAAAGCAAATGTATCATTTCAATACTGATTCTTCACAGGTGATAAACAAGGATCATCTTCTGAAAAATGATCCTCAAACTACCAGAGAATTAGAACTGAAAGAACTGGATAGATTAGGTAAAGAGTATCAGGAAACCAACAAAAGAAGAAATAATCACAAGAAACGCTAAATAGTTTCTGTTCAGATTTGGTTGATATCCCTTGACCTCAAACCACCTTAAGTAAAGAGAGCCATGAGTTGCAGACTGTTTGAATAAATGTTTGTTTTCAGTTTATAGCAGATCAACGTATTGGAGGAATGCCGAAGCTCGGAATCGAACCGAGATGATGTTGCCATCGCTGGATTTTGAGTCCAGTGCGTCTACCAGTTCCGCCACTTCGGCTGGAGTCTATTAAATTAATATTTCCCCGGTCCAATGGCAACACTTAACCTTTAAATTGATACTATTTGCCCTCAGAACCGGGATTATTAAATGGCCACTGATCATTTTCAGAATCTGAAGACTCCTGCCCTGGTAACTCATCATCATTGTTCAACTGCTGGATTGTATCTTCAATAATACTTCCTGCATTCATTTCTATAAATTCACAAATATCATCGCTATCGACATTTTTATTATCTTTTAGATATTCAAGTATCGATAAACCTGTTGACAGCATTATATTGTGAACTAAATTTTCATCATATAACCTGCAATGTTTGCTTCCCATGAACTATTCCTCTCTATTACCAACAACACACTATTGCTATTCAAATGGTTTAGCTTTGACATAGTCTTCAATACTTACCTCAAATTCCATAGGATTAAGCGATTGAACTATCCGATACTGTTTGCCATCTTCCTGCTTCTGCATCTTCATAAGCCTGTATTCTTTTGGTTTCTCAAGCTTTTTACCATCAACCGAATAAAGAATCAATACATCCGGTGCCAGGATCTCCCCTTTCTCTACCCGGACCACTATCCCCATTTCTCCTGATGATAGCTTTACAAAACTGCCCACCGGATAGATCCCCAGGTTTTTGGTAAAAAGTTCCACGATCCTCCGGGAATAATCCGTATCACAACCCTGAAAAATCATTGATAAAGCCTTATGCGGAGTCCAGGCTACCCTGTAGACCCTATCGGTGGTCATGGCATCGTAAACATCCGCAACTGCGGCAATCAGACCGATTTCACTAATTGAACTTCCTGAAAGATGCCTGGGATAACCATTCCCATTATATCTTTCATGATGCTGGATTACCACAGTCCTGGAAATTTCACTTATATTTTTATATCCTTTGAGCATATTAATGCCGATTTCAGGATGCCGCTTCATTATCGCATACTCTCCGGAAGTGTATTTTCCTTTCTTGTTAAGGATACTTTCCGGAATGCCCATCTTACCTATATCATGAAGCAAACCACCAACACCTGCATGTACCAGTTTATCTTTTGTATAACCCATCGAATACGCAAGTGCGGTAATAAGTACTCCTACATTGACAGAATGTACATAAGTATATTCATCATATCCCTTTATCTGAGCAAGACTGACCAATGCGTCAGTATTTCTTAAAACGCTGTCAATAATCTGTTCTGCCGTAGCCTCAACTCTTTTTACAGGCACCAGTTTGCCTAGTCGTGCATTTATCAGAGCTTCACGTGCTGTTTGCAACGTATACTGATGCACTTCCTTTGCCCTGGACAATTCCTGATAATAAGCAGCTTCCCGATTTGAAACATCAGCATTAATCTCAGCCGCATCGTTTTGCTCAATTGTCCTTCGCTCCGGTACTCCAGATACATATACCGAGTCAATCCGGTGCTTCTTAAGTAATTCAATCTGTTCGGGATCATTTATTACTGTACCGGCAGAGAAAAGAAGGTGCCCTTTAATATCAAAGACATCACCTAAATACATACCTTTTTTTATTTCATCTACCGGAATTTTATGTAATGTGCCTTGAAAACCTTTTTCCATAACCCCTCGTATTTAATCTTTAATATTATAACCCCAAAAACAGAACAAGGCAATTAGGATTTCAGACTAAAAGCTTTAAGATGCTAAATGATAGATGTTAGATTTGAGGGGCGGATTTATTGGAGATTGGTCTTTTTCAGGCGCACAATAAAAAAAGGGCCTTTGGGGCCCCTTTTATAAATCGAAAACCTGAAAATCAAGCATTTTTGAAAGCTGATTTCCCGGCAAACCGTGCAGCACTTCCTAATTCATCTTCGATTGCAATGAGACGATTGAATTTGGCAATACGCTCACTTCTGGAAGCAGATCCGGTTTTAATTTTTCCTGAAGCAGTGGCTACAGCAAGATCTGCGATAGTTGTATCTTCAGTTTCACCAGAACGGTGTGATATCATATAGCCATAGGCATTTTTACCGGCCAGCTCAATTGCATCGAGCGTTTCAGTGAGAGAACCGATCTGGTTAACCTTGACCAGAATCGAATTGGCAACACCATCACGGATTCCTTCTGCCAGAATTGTAGGATTGGTGCAGAAAAGATCATCACCAACAAGCTCAATCTTTTTACCCAGTCTGTCAGTAAGAAGTTTCCATCCAGCTTTGTCATGCTCTCCCATACCATCTTCGATGGATACGATAGGATACTTTTTGACCCAATTCTCCCAGTGCTCAACCATCTGTTCTGATGACAATTTATTCTTTGTTGACTTGAAAAACAGATAGGAACCATTGTCCCACATCTCACTTGTTGCAGGATCGAGGCAGATGGAGATGTCAACACCGGGCTTGTAACCGGCTTTTGTAATAGCTTCCAAAATCGTTTCCACTGCTTCTTCATTTGATTTGAGATTAGGAGCAAAACCACCTTCATCACCAACTGCAGTTGCATAACCCTTTTTGGAAAGAACCGATTTGAGCGCATGGAAAGTTTCTGCACCCATTCTGATTGCAGTTTTAAAATCAGGAGCATTGTGCGGAGCAATCATAAATTCCTGAAAATCCACATTATTATCTGCATGACGGCCACCATTGATAACATTCATGCATGGAACAGGAAGAACTGATGCATTTGCACCACCAAGATAACGATAAAGAGGTAAACCCTTTGCCTTTGCAGCAGCATGTGAAACAGCCAGAGAGACTGCCAGAATAGCATTAGCTCCCAGTTTGGCCTTATTGTTTGTACCATCCAGTTTAATCATAACTGCATCTATAGCACGCTGAGCATCAACTGGCATACCAATAATGGCAGGTTGAATTTTTTCATTGACATTTTTAACAGCTGTCAGAACCCCTTTTCCCATATAACGCTTGGGATCCTTATCTCTTAACTCAACAGCCTCCTTCTCACCGGTTGATGCACCGGATGGAACCATTGCATTTGCAACAATGCCATTGTCCAGAGTTACAACAGCCTCCACTGTGGGATTACCTCTTGAATCGATTACTTCACGTCCTTTTACACTCTGAATCTTCATTGAGCCTCCTCTAATGTAGTAAATATGTAAAACAAGGTGATTTTCAAAGGTCCACTGATCCAGTCAGGATAGTGTAACCAATATGACTTGCACAAGATTTAGAAAATAAGTTAAAGCAATGCAGATACTTAAATTTTTGTAAAATAATCCAACGCTCATAGGTAAGAACAATTCAAAGTTTTGCCAGAATAACCGCAAAGCAGCCTTTAAATGCCATAAGGACGATCAATAATCAGGTCATATACATGACCACGACTGATCCTTTTAACCTTGAAAGTGACATTTTGATAAGAGGTGCAATAATTGTCAGGGACATCGCCGGAACATTGCCCAAAAATCCATTCATCAACAGATAAATCCCAATCAGGAAGACCGTTATACACCTGTTTTCTCATTTTTTCAAATGTAACACCCCCTCCTGCCCTGAAACGATTCTCCGAGAGCTGCACCAGAAGTTCAGGGGGTTTGTCATATTCATCCTCGAGTTCACCAACCAAAGCTTCTATGAGATCTTCAAGCGTCACCATTCCTATAATTTTTCCGGACTCATTTTTAACCATGGCAATATGCTGATAACTGCGGGTAAACTTTTTGAGCAGCTCAGAAAGCGCAATCGTATCGCTCACAGTTTCAATTGGACGACATATGCCCCTGAGAGTAGGATCGGCCGGATTTACCCTGAGCGCACTGACTATATCCTTAAAATTGACATACCCTAATATTTCATCAGTATTACCAGCTATTGTGAGAGGAAATCGGGTATGGTGATGCATATGTGATGCCACCAGTGCATCATCTAAAGACATTTTATCGGAAAGAAAATTTATCTCTGAACAATCAACCATAATATCCCTGGCTTTCATTCTGGAAAGCTGAATGCTGCGCTCTATAAGATGCGCCTGCTCACGACTTATTTGATGATCTGATGCAGCAGATTGTGCCAAAGTTGCTATTTCAACCAGAGGACTGAGATTATCAGCCACTCTTTTATCTTCAAACGGTTTGTTTATAACCCCGATAATCATTATCAGTGGTTTGCAAATCAAGGTGAGCAAATATAATGGAACAGCAAAAAGAACTGCCAAGGGCTTTTTAAACCGAATACCAAGAGTTCTTGGAAGAACAATACCCCATTGAATCACCACGTAGGAAAGAAGCACCGCTATAGGCACAAACCATTCTGCCGTATATTTCCCTGATATAAATGCCCCCCCAATACTGGCACTGAGAATGATTGCAGCTGTATTGAAAATCAAAACAAGTGTAAACGAGTGGTTGATACTTTGTTTGAGCCGCTTCCATATTCGGCCAATCATCGGATAACTTTTCTGCAGTTCATAAATATCGGAATTGGAAATACTCAAAATACAGGATTCAGCCATTGCAGAAATGAAAATGATAGCAAACGTGCTAATTAGGACATAGTGGAAAAAATCCATAGTTTTTAATCTTAAACCTCAATTCCTTAATAGATCCCAAAAACCAAAGCGAATTACGTCAGAAAAACCCTCCGCATTAGTTATCAGTAACACACATTAAATTTTATTGATCTATTTTGTTTTCTTTATGATTTTTTTATTGTAATTAATATTTCCAGAAGCATAAACCTGGTATCCACCACAATCGCATGTTGCTTTTACCTGAACTGCACCACCATTTAAGGGCAGATTAACCAGATTAACCTTAATCTTACCATCCTGACCCGTCAAAAAACAGCTTCTGTCTATTTCAGGGTTATCACCTGCATTTTCTGACTTCTGTTCAGGAAGTTGGCAGAGAAAAGTCCCTCTGGTACTGGATAATTGAATTTCATAATCGGATAGTGGGTTCCCAAGGCTGTTTATTAATTTAACCTCCACAATAGCTCTGCCTGTAGCCGCATCTGCTTCGGGTGTGGTCATAACCAACTTCATCGATAACTTGCAAGATGAAGATGATGCTTCTTCCTCAGGAAGAGAAATCTCGTATCCGAAAGAAACGAGCTGAAAAAACAGAATCAATAAAGGAACAATTTTTTTCAAAAAAACCTCCTGATCAGTGATTATATATAAAATAATATCAAATTTAGTCGGTAATATCTTTATATTATCAAACTTATGAGTCTCAGAGCTTAAAACCAAACCAACTATTAAAGGACAAATAACTTGTACC
>DATAMG010000023.1:0-9002 GCA_036260705.1 Chitinispirillaceae bacterium
TTTTCGGGAGACTTAATTATTCCAAATTCAATTCGTTATTTCGGATATCAAGTTTTTTATGGTTGCAGCGGTTTCGACGGGATACTGAATATCCCGAATTCCCTTGATACTCTTGGCCACGGCGCATTCGAAGGTTGCAGCGGATTGCGTCAAATTATCATAACAGATACAACACCTCCGATTATCGATGAATCTACTTTTAATAATGTTAATAAATCACTTTGCCAATTAGTGGTTCCATCTGGTTCTATACCTGTCTACAAGAACGCTGCTTACTGGAATGAATTCAAAAATATTACAAACTTATCTACGGTCAATTCGCCACAGATTTCCATCAACAATATGAATGAAACCGGTTTTCTAAGGTTGTTTCAAAATCACAGTGTTAAATCTGTAAACATTGAGGCTGAGAAGATAAGATCAATCGTCGTTTACAACCTTTTAGGTATCGTCATATTGCGATATAACTCCATTGGAAGAGAATGTGTTAATCTGAACATAGCCAATTTGAAATCAGGCAACTACCTTGTAAAAGGAACGTTTTTTAACGGTGCTGTTAACTTTTTAAGAATGACAGTATTTTAATGCGAAAAATGATTGGAAATTAAGTCAGCACCCAACACGGATAATATGCCATTTGTTCCGTTGAACTTTACAAACAGCATATGTACCTGAGCACGTTGGTACGCCAAGAAAGCTTGGCGTTTCTTATATAGTGACCTGTTGACAGTAATGTTTACAGGAAATCACCCGATCAGGAATACGGGACTTCGCAGACTCTGCATATCTGGTAAGGATTAGCCACCCATTCACCCTTCGTCCCGATATAGAAATCGCATTAGCGTCAACTTAAGCATTACGAAATTCGTACGGAAAACATCCAGGTGTCGTGCATGTTACTTACAAAGAAATTAACTAATAAAAACAAAAACAGCTTATTGTAAATTAGCTTCTTTAAGTAAAGGGGTATATAAAAGTGTCTCCGGCAAAGATCGTATGAGACTTGAAAGTTTATCGACGTTGGCGGTAACAAACAAGAAAAACAAATATGATTTCCGGATATTATTAAGAGAAAAGATGCCATCCGGAAGAATTGATTATAGTATAAAAGGATGTATGTTAGGGGTGAACCCCGAAGTTAATTCGGGGTGAACTTTAGTGAGCCACATAGACAAAATGTTTGAGATTGGGCTCTACCCCAATAACTGGAGATGAGCGCTTACGCTTGCTCAGAGATCCGCAGTGTACTTATGGAGAATTGCTCTTATTTCCGCAGCCATTATTCGAGTCCCCCCGACTTCCGTAGTCTCGATAAGGAAACATCGGGACAGAGGGGAGGCGAGTTTTTGGCAGCTCCGCGGGTGGAAGTATGAATCGGAAAGCCTGTTCGGGGCTCCCAGGGCGTTTTTTCCCCCGTTCATCACAACCGTCCAGTTTGTGACCCTTCGGGCGCAGAAAAATTGTTACCCGCATATTCAATTGAAGCTGGAGAATCAATCGAGCTTTTCGAGGTTAATCCGCTAAAAATCCTTTTTTTCCGGCATTTGCACATCTTTTAGAGTAGGGAATTTATACTCTTTGGATTCATGGATAACATAAACATTATTACCTATGCGGTTTAATTCCGGGATTTGGTCAGGATATCTGTTTTTAATGATATTAACCAGACATATTGCTTTTTCCAGGCCATCTCCTCTCTGGTAATTCCAGACTTCATCCGGTTGAGCGAGTCTGGAAGCTTCCGGGTAAATGGAGCTGTTTTCAAAAGAGCTGAGTTTACTAAATGCGTCAATTAGTGAAAGATTTGATGTATTAGAAACAGAAACCGGGTTGCGTTCTAAAGCAGCTTTAAGAAATGGTTTCCATGAGGAGCGCTTAAGATCACGGAAGGCGGTGAATGCCAGGTCTGCAGTGATATTGACATTGCGTAACTCCTGCATTCTGGCAATGGCATCTTCGGCACATTTTACATTGTCAAGATTTAGCGGTTGAACTGATTCCCACTTTTTGCCGGTGTCTGGCAGAAGAGGTTCGGTTGTGCAGAATTTTTTCAGGTCCTGAATTACTTTGTCAATTGAAATGCAGTTATTGCAAAGATACAGTTTCAATTTTTCCACAGTCGAGAAATCTTCAATAGATACATGGTTGTTTTTAAAAAAAGATTCCAGGTCTGAGAGCATGATTCTTTCAGGAAGGGGAGATGTATAGAATTCATCTTCCTCAATTTCATGGAGAAGATTATTCTGAGTCGAATCACCTACTCGTGATTTACTGGAATGTTCATATTGATATACTTTTTCAGCTTCGATATATCTGGGTTTGCCACAGCAGCTGTGAGCTATCTGGAAACATTTTTGAAGGCAGCTGTTATGGCGGAGAAAATTTGTCAGAATCTCAAAATTAATGTCGGTTTTGAGGTATTTTCGTAGTTTGGTTTGAAATTGTTTGTATAAAGAAGGTGAAATAGTAGCACTATTGTAGAGGGTATGAATATAGCCGGAACTATGCGCCACGATAGTAATTTTTTCGTTATCCAGTGCCCGGCGTGCTTTTGCACTTATTTCTGTTCCGTTAAACCACATTGTTTTGGTAACGATTCGCCGGTTATTTGTGAGTACACCATCTCCGATCTCAAGAAAATTCTGTGAGTGAAGAGGGGTGGCCAGCATATAAATGTCATCCAGAGGTATTCCGGCCAGCACTACCGAGCTTGCAGCATAGAGAGCTGCCAATGAGACACATTCCCCGGCTCCAGTGGGATAACCTTCCTTGTATTTGAAAGCTTCCATGGCCTCCAGTGTTTCTGTTTTCCAGTACGGGATAATGTCTGAATTGTATTTATCGAGGCCAAAATGTTTTCTGATATCGATATCAAAGTAGTATTTATCTCCTTCGTATCCAAAAAGAGCATTACTTTGTGATAAAACCGATTCGTTGATAAAGGCATTGAATCTGGCCAGTTCTTTCTCTTTGGTGGTAAGTCCCCAGGTATCCAGATCAAGATTGAAGGAGAAGTGATCCATTATATACTGTTTGAGTCTCTGAAGACGTCTTAGGGGACTTAATTTTTCTATTTTTTCAAACCAGGGATCGGATTTCCACTGCCAAAGCCTGGGAGACATTATGTTGGCCATAACCAATGAAAGCATAAGTTCTGGAAAAATAAAGACTTCCATGTCAGAAAGTGTAACCGCAGAGGAGTATTTTTCGACTGACATTGGATCATTTTCGTTGTACATTCAAGCTTTGCTCCTTAATTGGCATAAACGGTTAATTAACATATATATTTATGTGTTGATAACGATATATGAAAAACAAGAATCAAAAATACAAATTTAAATCGGTTTAGTGGCATTATTTTTGCATTTATCCGAGACTACCAAAAACCTCACACATACATCAACATTGAAAAGAGACCAGATGAAAACATTAGGAATTTGCTTTGGTTCGACAACGATTCAATGTGTTCAACTTAATCTTGAGAACAATAAATCCCGGGTTATTCAAGCCGACAGAATAACTCATGAAGGAAATCCACGTACTACCCTTGTAAATTACTTGAAGGCTGTTTCTATTAAAGAATTTGACAGAATTGCAGTTACGGGCCGTTCTTTCAGGACCAGTATAAGGCTGACCTCAATTTCAGAACCACAAGCGGTGGAAGCTGCACTGAAATATCAGTATAAAGATGGTGATTTTCCTGAATTGCTGGTAAGCTCCGGAGGTGAAACGCAATTAGTTTATCTCATCGATAAAAATGGCTGTATTAATTCTGTCCATTCCGGTAACAAATGTGCAAGCGGGACAGGTGAATTTTTTCTTCAGCAAATCAGAAGAATGGGGTTGAATCTTGAAGAGGCTGTTGAGTTGGCTTCTGTTGGAACTCCTCACAAAATTGCCGGCAGATGCAGTGTGTTTTGTAAAAGCGATTGTACTCATGCATTAAACAAGGGTGAACCAAGAGCAAACGTAGCTGCCGGATTGTGTCTTATGATGGCTGATAAAATCAGTGAACTTGTAAAAGATATCCAATTTGAAAAAGCTGCTCTTATTGGAGGTGGTTCTCTTAATAAGGCGATGGTTAAAATTCTTAATTCCCGTTTTAACCAGTTGGATATTCCAGATCATGCTGAATGTTTTGAAGCTTACGGTGCCGCACTCTGGGCATCGGAAAATCAATGTCTGAAGATTCCTTCCAACCTCGATGAACTTTTTGTAAGTCAATCAAATTCCTTTGGTGTTCACCCCCCTTTAAAACAAGCTCTTGATCTGGTGGATTTTAAAGAGTTAAGCAGGGGGACTGTCAATGATAACGATAGTTGTATTTTAGGTCTTGATGTAGGATCTACAACCACAAAAGCTGTTTTGATTAATAAAGATAATTTGAAAATCCTGGCATCGGTCTATTTGCGTACCAATGGTGATCCGGTGAATGCTGCACGTAATTGCTACAAGGAGATTCAGAAGCAGATTGCTGGTACTGTGGTTAGAATTGAAGGTTTGGGGGTGACTGGTTCAGGCAGGCAGATTGCTGCTTTACATGCTTTGTCAAAAAATGTGATAAATGAAATCGTTGCACATGCAACTGCTGCGGCTTTTTTTGATAATGAAGTAGACACTATTTTTGAGATTGGTGGTCAGGATGCCAAATACACCTACTTAACAGGTGGAATTCCTTCAGATTATGCCATGAATGAGGCGTGCAGTGCAGGTACCGGTTCATTCTTAGAAGAGTCTGCCCGTGAATCTCTTAACGTTCTTACAGAAGAAATTGGGGATCTGGCTCTGGCCGGACAAAATCCGCCTAACTTTACTGATCAATGTTCAGCCTTCATTTCCAGTGATATAAAGATCGCCAGTCAGGAAGGTGTTGGGAAAAACGACCTTTTAGCCGGGTTAGTTTATTCGATTTGTTTGAATTATCTGAATCGGGTGAAAAGCTCTCGTCCGGTTGGTAAAAAGATATTTATGCAAGGTGGAGTCTGCTATAACAGAGCTGTTCCTGTTGCCATGGCTTCTCTTATGAATTGCAAAGTTATCGTGCCTCCCGATCCTGGATTGATGGGGGGATTCGGTGTTGCTCTGGAGGTTAAGACCAGGATTGATGCCGGTATTTCTGATGTGCAGTTATTTGATCTTCAAACCCTGATTGATCGTGAAGCGAAAAGAGAAAATAGTTTTATCTGTGCAGGCGGTGCTGATAAATGCGATCGTAAATGCGAAATTTCAAGGATTCGTATAAACGAAACACTATTTCCTTTTGGCGGAATTTGCAATAAATATTACAATCTAAGGCTCAATAAACAAATTGATTCCAACCAGTTCGATCTGGTTGATTTACGTCAAAAGTTAATTTATGAAAAATACGGCGTGATATCCAGGGTTGATAAAGTCAATCAGGATAAACCGGAAAGGACTGTTGGCATTCTCAAGTCTTTTCTTACTCATTCACTTTTTCCCCTGTATTCAAACTTTTTTGATCAACTCGGGTTCAGGGTAGTTTTGTCTGATGAAATCGATCGTGAAGGAATTTCACGAATCGAGGCGGCCTTTTGTCTGCCTGCAGAAATTACCCATGGAAGCTTTTATAATCTTTTAAAGAAAAAGCCTGATTATATCTTTATTCCTCAGGTTATGCAGATTCCTGTTCCCAATGTTCAGACCTTCAGCAGAATGTGTGTCTTTGTTCAGGGGGAGCCATATTATCTCAAAGCCACTTTCCGTAAAGAACTTGAGCAATCGCCGACTGTTATTCTTTCTGCGGTACTGAAAATGGAAAATGGTTATGAAGCTGCGGAGGATACACTGGTTGATATGGTCAATGGCATAGGTGTATCTGAAAAGATAGCAAGAAAAGCTTATCAGTATGCCTGCAGAAGACAATACGATTTCGAGAATGAACTGCTTGAGATCGGAAGAGAAACTCTCAAAAAACTGGATGATAATCCGGAGTTATCTGGTATAGTGCTTTTTGGCAGGCCTTACAATGCATTTGCAGATGATGCAAACATGGGAATTCCACACAAAGTCGCATCCAGAGGCTATTATATAATACCTAATGATATGATTCCTTCATCTCACATAAATGTTCATCATAAAATGTTCTGGGCAACCGGTCAGAAAATAATGAAATCTGCTCAAATAGTAAAGGAACGGAAAAATCTCTTCGGATTCTATATTACTAATTTTTCATGTGGTCCGGATTCATTTCTATTGGGCTATTTCCGTAGATTGATGGGTGAAAAACCATCACTTACACTGGAACTGGATCAACACACAGCGGATGCAGGAATAGACACCAGAATTGAGGCTGCTCTTGACATCATTTCCAGTTATAGAAAACTGGGTATTGCCAGTGGAACAGATCTTTCTTTTAAAGCTGCCAAAATAATAAATAAAAAGAAAATAAAAGTGGTTTCATCAAAAGGGATCGAATATGATTTGACTGATCCAAATGTGGAAATCGTAATACCTTCAATGGGCCGATGCGGTACAGAAGTGGCTGCGGCAATTTTTAGATCCATTGGTATTAATGGAAAAGCCTTACCGGTTGCAGATAAAAATGTATTGCTTGAGGGTAGAAAGAATACTACATGTAAAGAATGCCTGCCCTACATTCTGACAACAGGATCATTTCTTGAATATGTCAAACAAAGAGAAGGTCGTGATAAAATAAGTCTGTTTTTTATGGCTACCGGAGGGGGGCCATGCAGATTAGGTCAATATTGTGTAGCACTAGAACATCAGATCGAGAAATGGCAAATACCTGATGCAGCTGTTTTAACCGTGACAGATGAAAACGGGTATGGTGGTATGGGGGCACGTACTCTTCTAAAGGCCTGGATGGGAATAATCATATCGGATGTCTTAAACGATATAAAAAGTGTTTTAAAGGTTGCTGCAGTGGATAAAGATGCCGCGTTAAATGAGCTGGAATCGTTGTGGCAGGAGTTACTGAGTTTTTTTGAGGGCATATACTCGATCCGCTTGACAACTCTGCTGGAAAATATTGCTTCACGGCTTGCTTCGATACCTCTTAAAAAAGATCCTGATAAAATACCTGTGATCTCCCTGATTGGAGAAATTTACGTACGTCGGGAAGAGTTTTCCAGAAAGAACATAGTCGACTATCTTGAAGATCATGGATTTGCAGTGAGAGTTGCGCCGGTAGCTGAGTATATGTGCTATAGTAACTATGTGCTCAATACAGGCTTGTCTGAAAAACAATTTTCTCTAAAAGAGCAACTTAAATTAAAACTCACTGCTCAGATTCAGGAATGGTGGGAGTGTCATATAAAAACAATATTGGCTAAAAGCGGGCTTTATAAGTTTGAAATGATCGATGTTGCAAAAACCATTAAAGGTGCCTCTCATTTGTTGAATGAGAATTTCCGCGGCGAAGCGATCCTTACGGTCGGTCTTGGATTACGTGAAATTCTCAATGATTCTTGCGGTGTTATATCTATAGGCCCATTCGGGTGCATGCCTTCCAGAGTTGCAGAAGCGATTCTAAAGAAAGAAATGAATATGGAAGGTAAAGAACGGATGCAAAACGGGCAGAATTTTTACTTTAAAGGTTCACAGCTTAACAATTTTCCCTTTCTGGCGATTGAAACCGATGGATCTCCTTTTCCTCAGCTTATAGAGGCAAATCTGGAAGCTTTTATATTGCAGGCACAAAGAATTCATCAGATAATTCTTAACAACAGAAAAGGCCATACCCACTCTTCCAGAAAAAACTTATCTGTACTTTTATATGATCTGGTGACCGGCAATGGAAAAAAAGTGAAAGCAAAGGGTACCAAGTGATCCACTCCATTAGAATCGATCGATTAAGGTCTGATTTAAAACATTCATTTTTGCAGATATGGACTTCTTTTTAGAATTATTGGGCGGAAATTATTATTTTGGGGATAGAAATTATTCAATTAAGTTAAATTTTCGGTGGTATTTCAGGCATGGTTTTAAAAAAAATAATTACGATTCTTCTGAGTTTTTCTGTTGTTAATCTTTTTGCTCAGGTTCAGGTACAGATTTCCGAGAGTAGCTCTTCCAGATATGCGTTTTCCTGGAATCTTGAGCAGTACCGGATCGATACTGTTAATTCAGGGCACTGTCAGATCTCCTTTGATGCTGAAAACACGGTTCTGGGCGAGAATGGTGAGGCTGCATTACCCGCTTATTCAATTTTATTGGGAATTCCCCCTGAAGGGGAGATAAGAGTTGGTTTTAATGCTGAAGCGGTTAAGACTATCACCTTGCAGTCTGCCTTACTTAAGCACAAGGATCTTGTTTCAAAACGCCAGCCTGATGTGGTTTTTAAGAATCCCTGGATCTCTGAACCGGTGTATGGCAATCTTCAGGGCATGCGAACAGCGCGGGTTATAATCCGTCCGTTTATCCACGATGAGAAGACCAATACAGTCAGGATGTTGCAGAAAGGTTTCTGTTCAATAGAATTCCCTTCCTACCCGGTTAGATCATTCTCATTATCAGATCAATCCAGTCGCAGACCGCTTTTAAAAAATATGGTCATAAACTATCCTGTTGCCCAAGGGTGGTATGCAGGCAGAAAGCTGGCAAAGGTGGTAGCGCCTTCCTTTCCGCTTAATTCTTCCAGTCAGGTAGTTTATCGTTTCAGAATCGGTGATGGTAACAGCGGATATAACGAGATGACTACAGATGAGAATGGCATACTAAAGATTCCAGGAGACCTGATAGTCAAGAGTTCCGGAAGAAGAAATATCAATGAGGTAAAATTGTATGCCTCTTACAAGGGCGAATTGCCGGCTGGAATGCTGGACTCAGCCGGGGCTATTCCATCCGGCTTAACAGAAGTGCCTCTTTTGAGAGTTGACCGGAATAAAAATACCTATGTGGATTCTGATGATTATTTTCTGGCATTTGTAACAGGGGCATCCGATTGGTTTTTCATTCATAACCGGGAATACAGTTTTAATCTTGACAGATATGATGATTACCGCAAATACTGGTTGACTGTT
>DATAMG010000029.1:0-8633 GCA_036260705.1 Chitinispirillaceae bacterium
AGATCGCCTTGAAAATACAGGATGAGATGGAATATCCCGGACAAATCAAGGTTACTATCATCCGAGAGAGCAGATATACTGAGTACGCTAAATAATGAAGGTATTATTCATTGGAGATATTTTCGGAAATGTAGGGAGACGGGTCCTGGCGGAACGTCTCCCTTCCCTTATTAGTGAGCATAATATAGATGTATCTATTGGTAACGGTGAGAATGCAGCCGGAGGAAGAGGTTTAACAGGAAAACTATATAAAAAACTTAGAAAATATGGTTTACAAGTAGTAACAGGGGGAAATCATTCCTTTTCTGTTCCGGACAATGAATACGGCTTCATGGATGACCCTTATGTACTTAGACCTCTCAACTATCCTCCCGGAAACATCGGTAAAGGTTTCACTGTTTTTGCCCTTCCTGATGGCCGCAATATCGGTGTCTTAAACCTTCAGGGCCGTACATATCTGCACCAGAATATCGATTGCCCATTTCGTGCCGCAGATGAAGCAGTTCAGAAATTGCGGGAATCAACTTCCATTATCCTTGTGGATTTCCACGGAGATGCGACAAGTGAAAAAATTGCATTCGCCAACTACATGGATGGAAAAGTCAGTGCTGTAGTTGGCACACATACTCATGTTCAGACTGCGGATGAAAAAATCCTTGCCGGTGGAACCGCCTTTATAAGTGATGCCGGAATGACTGGTCCGGAGGATTCAGTAATAGGCATGGAAAAATCAGCGGTAATTCGCAGATTCCTTTTGCAGACTGCAGTACGTTTCCAACCTTCAGAATCCGGTCCCATACTCAACGGCGTTATTATCGACATAGATGATAATTCCGGAAAAGCTCTCTCTATTTTCAGGATTTATGAACGGATCATCTTTAATGAGTGACACTTTTGAATTTCTTTCTCCTCAGCAATCGGATCGTCCCTATACTGTAAGTGAAATCAATGAGGGAATTTCTCTTTTGTTAGAATCGGGTAATACTTTGATCTGGGTTGAAGGAGAGATCTCCAACTGGAAACCATCTTCCAGTGGACATTATTATTTCCGTTTGAAAGATAGTGCTTGCCAGATTCCAGCAGTGATCTGGCGCTCTTCAGCAGAGCAACTCTCATTCAAACCTCAGGATGGTGTTGCTGTTATGGCTATCGGCTCAATTCGGGTTTATCAGAAAGGTGGTTATTATCAACTTGACATTCACAGAATGCAGCCATTAGGATGCGGTGCACTCCATGCAGCCTTTGAAAAACTCAAAAATAAGCTGGAACAAGAAGGTTTATTCGATATTTCACATAAAAAAACGATTCCTGAATCAATTACCACTTTAGGGATTGTAACCTCCAAAAGAGGTGCCGCCATTCAGGATATGGTCCGTGTTATCTCATCGCGTGCACCACAAACCGATATTATTCTTATCGATGTGCCAGTACAGGGAGAAACTGCCCCTGCCGCAATCGCAGCTGCAATTCGCGACTTAAATGATTACCGGAAAGTTGACTGCATCATAGTGGGTCGTGGTGGTGGATCAATTGAAGATCTTTGGGCATTTAATGAAGAAATTGTTGCCAGAGCAATCTACGAATCTGAAATACCGGTAATTTCTGCTGTAGGCCATGAAATTGATTTCACAATTGCAGATTTTGTGGCTGATGTGCGTGCACCAACGCCTTCAGCTGCTGCAGAAATTGTTGTTGCAGATAACAAAGAGAGCAGAAGATATTTTACAGCTTATGCTGAACGATTTCGCATAGCCTTTCAGAGATATTACCTGGATATCCAGGACCGGTTTAACAGCTTATGCAAAAGAAATGCTCTGCGCAATCCATTACGGATGTTACGGGAATCGAATCAATACTGTGATGATCTTGAGCATCGATATTTGAGAGGTTTTGAAATGGTGCTAAAGCGCGATCTTAGCCGCTTATCATCAGCTGCATCGCGGTTAAACTCACTGAGCCCCTTATCGGTGCTGGCCAGAGGTTACAGCGTGGTAACAAATAAGGATGGAAAAGCAGTTCGAAATTCCAATCAGTTATCTGCAGGGGAAGCGATAAAACTGCGTTTTTTTGAGGGTTCAGCTCTGGGAAGCATCATCTCTGTTGACAGCGACAAAAAAAATGATGTGGCATTTTGACATGTGGAATGCAGTAAATTAGTTTATCGAGAATACTGAAAGTTAGTAGTATGAAAGAAAACAAAACAAGAAGCCGAAAATCGCAGCTGACACCAACCCTGGACTTGCCCACTGCCTCCGAGCTGTCTTTCGAACAGTCTTTAGCTGAACTTGAAAGAATGGTTGGAGAACTTGAGCGTGACGATCTTACCCTGGAAGATGCTCTGCATTATTTTGAAAATGGAATACATCTGATACAAAGGTGCGATTCACATTTGAAAAGTGCACAGGGAAAAGTGAAAGAATTATTCAAGGGTGAAAACAGAGAATTTATGGAACGGGTGCTTGGTTTGACGCTTGAATCGTTTCTAACCGGAGAGACCCAGGATGACTGATTTAAAAGCATATATTAAAAAGGTCGCGCAGGCCACAGATGCAACCCTGGATAAAGTGCTTCCTTTGGACACCACTTATCCGTTCTCTATTCACAAGCTTATGAGATACAGTACTTTTGCAGGCGGTAAAAGAATCAGGCCCTGTCTGCTTATGGCCACATATCAAGCCTGTGGTGGAAATTTTGGTGATGAGCATCCTCTGTTGGCATCCGCAGCTCTGGAAATGTTCCATACATTCTCACTTATTCATGATGATCTCCCCTGTATGGACGATGATGATTTCAGAAGAGGAAAACCCACTGCCCACAAAGCTTTTAATGAAGCTTTAGCTGTACTTGGTGGTGATGCACTCTGTATTTTAGCTTTTGAAATTCTGGCTAAAACCGGAAAAATTGAACTAGTAGCAGAAATTGCCAGAGCGCTTGGAACTCAGGGTATGCTCGGCGGGCAGGTCGTAGATATCGAGTCTGAAGGAAAAGCTGTCACAAGAGATGTAGTTGAATATATTCATCGTAATAAAACAGCTGCTCTTATCTGTGCTTCAATAAGAATTGGTGCTATATTGGCAAATGTATCAGAGTCTGACCTGCACAAATTTACCTCATTTGGTAATCGAATCGGCCTGGCATTTCAGGTTGTTGATGATATTCTGGATGAGGAAAGCACGACTGAACAGCTGGGCAAGGATGCTGGCAGTGACCGTGAAAATGGAAAAGCAACATTTCCTGCTATCTGTGGAATTGAGGAATCTAAAAAGTATGCCCAGTTGCTTGTTGATCAGGCCTGCTCAGATATTGCTTTTCTGGGAGATAAAGGACAGATTCTTCATGATTTGGCAGAATATATTATTACCCGAATTTCATGATTCTTTAATACCCGCCGCGGCTATGTTGTACAAAATTGCAGGGGTTCTTAATTTTACCCCCCCTGCAGAATACAATACCAACAAACGAATCCGAATCATATAACAATCCCTAAACTATTATTGTATAATCTATAAAACGAAAATTATTAATCTCATTTTTCACAATTACTATGAATCAGACATTTTCGATTTTTGATGTTTTTTCACTTTTTTGCGGACTGGCCATTTTTCTTTACGGCATGCAGCAGGGAGAGAAGAACCTGCGATCGGTTGGAGGATCAGATCTTCGTAAATTGATCAGTATTATCACCCGTCATAGATTAAGCGCTTATATAGCCGGTCTCTTCACCACTCTTATTACCCAATCTTCTACTGCCACTACTGTAATTTTAGTCAGTTTTGCAAGTGCCCGCCTTATAACACTTGGACAATCTCTGGGAATGATACTTGGCTCTGACCTGGGTACAACATTCACTCTTCAACTTTTTGCCTTCAAATTTTACCAAATTGCTCCTCTTATGATTGCTACAGGTTTTTTCTCCACGCTCAGCGACAAGAATCAAAAAGTATATGCCTATGGAAAACTGGTTATGGCCATGGGATTTATCTTTTTTGGCATGCATATGATGACTCAAAGTGTTATTCCACTAAGAAGTCTTCCCGCTTTTGAACAGTCAATGCATAACAGTCTTATTAATCCCTGGTATGGAATTCTGGCAGGAACAATGATTACAGCAATCATTCACAGCAGTGCTGCGACTCTGGCCATATTGATAGCACTCATTGAAAACTTTAACTCTGTAAACGGATGGACTCCTTCTGCGGTTAATTTCTTCCCAATAATCCTTGGTGCAAATCTGGGGACCTGTTTAACGGCTTTTATTGCAACTTTCAAAGCAGAACTCGAAGGGGTCAGAGTTGCCTGGGCTCATTTTCTTTTCAAATTTCTGGGCATTATTATTGTTTTCCCCTTCATCGGAATGCTCAAATACCTCAATCTATTTTCACACGGCTCGGTAGCACTGCAGATTGCTGTCTATCATACTCTTTTTAACCTTATCATATCCATCCTGTTTTTACCGTTTCTTAATCTTTTTGAGCAGCTTATCCTTAAATTTGTCAAATCAGGCAAAAAAGAGCAGAAAAAATATCGTGTGAATTTTCTGCATGAACAGACACTTTCATTGCCGGTTCTGGCATTGTCCCAGGCAATTAAAGAGATCGAAGTCATGTCAGAACGGGTGACAATGATGGTCGAAAACTGTAAAGAACTCATTGACAATTTTGATGTTAACAGGAAAATAAAGCTTGTGGATGCTGATGATGAAGTTGATTTTCTCCACGAAAATATAATAACCTTTCTCACCCGTATTTCTCGTGAAGAGCTTAAACCGGAACAGGCAACAAGAGCATATGAATTAATAATGATCACTACAGATCTTGAACATATTGGGGATTCGGCTTCAAAGACAATTGCACCATTGACTGAAAAAATCCAATCGAGTCCCCTACCCCTTTCTGAAGAGGGTAAACGTGAAATAATAGATTTCTTTGATAATACTGTTTCAAATCTCAAAGAAGCTGCAGCTGCATTTGTGCTGAATGATCAGGCACTTGCCAGTACTGTTTTTCAGAGAAAAAAGCAGGTGTATAACTTGTATGATCATCTCTTTGATCGACATATGAACCGGCTTTATCTTAGAAAACCTGAATCTTTGCAAACAACTTCCATTCATAGTGATCTGCTGGAGGAGCTCCGAAGAATCAACGATTTTACATTCCGAATAGCTGCACACATACTCAATATTTATAAAATCGAGTAGATATCATTTTCATTATTTAAGCAGCCAATGAATTAACCACAACGGATTCAAAAATAATTGAAACAATTTGTGTTCAGATTACACTAATGGAAACTTATAAGCATAGTATAGCAATTTAGAATCAAAAACATAACTTATATAAAATTGATCTTTTTAAAAGGAGTATAGTACATGAAGGGGAAACTGATTAAATTTTCGCTTCTATTGGCCAGTACAGCTATATGTTCAACAGTTTTGGGTGACAATCTTCTAAAAACCAAAAACTCAAGTTTCGAGACGAGTTCGCTAAACGGATGGAATGCAACCCCATATAAAAATAATGCTGAAACGGATACCGCTGCAGCTACCATGAAGATTGATACAACTTCAGGTACAGCCAAATATGGAAAAGGATTTCTGCGCATAACTGTTACAAAAGTTACTTCTGAAAACTGGCATATCCAGCTTTTAGACCCGCCATGGACTGCTAAAAAAAGGTTATACCTACTATTACTCAGCATGGGTAAGGGCAGATTCTTCTCAACAGGTTCAAATTTCTGTTTATGGCGATAGTGCAAGCCAATATACCTATCGTACCAGCAGTGATTTTTTCACTCTTGACACTGCATGGCAGCAGATTAATATGATGTTTACCGCCGATGCTGCAGGTGCAAATGCACATAATTTCGCTATAATTTTGGGAGCCGCAACAGGTGTATACGACTTTGACAGCGTGGAAATAACAGAAGAGGCTCCTTCTGAAGGTGGCTCAATTTATCAAAATGGTGATTTTGAAAAAGGTGGAACAGGCTGGAATCTTCAAGCTCAGGGCACTGGTGCAGCAACAGCCACTTATCCCACAGAGGGTGCAAAATCCGGCAGCAAATTCTGCCGTGTCAATGTAACTGCTTTACCGGAAAATCCTTATGAAGTGCAACTTCAGGATGAGTCCTGGACATGCCAGAAGGGCGGCCAATATACATTTACGTTTTATGCCAAAGCAGACAATGATACATCTAAGATTCAGTTCATAGCCCAGACAGGCTCAACCAGAAATTATGCAACCCTGAGCTCTAAAGACGAAATCTTAACTAAAGAATGGACTATGTACTCTCTTATTTTTTCAACCGACTCAATCGCCGGCCTTGACTCGGTCAATGTGAACATTACCTGCGGTTATAATCTTGGGGTTTACGATTTCGACAGTTTGTCTTTGACTCTGACTTCTGTTCCGGTACATCATACCAAAATAGCGACCATGAATAAACCGCAACAGTTTGCGATTAACATACTGCCCGGTCAACTTCAGTGTGTTTTGAATGATAACACATATGTGAACAAAATCAATATTCATGATGTGATGGGGAGAGTTTTTTATTCCGGATCTTTTGCTGGAAATAAAGCAGGTAGTTATATACTTCCCCGCCCTGCCAGCGGCACATGGATTGTAAAGGTAAATTCAGATAAAACTGAACAGAATCAGAAAATCGTTCTACCGTAAAAGTCTATCTTTTTTATTTAGAAGTTTAGTAAAGCCGCACTCTTCAGTGCGGCTTTTTTATTTTTTAGCATCTTCATTATATCTTCTCTCTTCAACAAACACCAATAAGCCAGATAGAGAAATTTTAAGACGTACTGCGGAATCTATAGTACGAGCTAATTCTATACTGATCCGCTCTCCTTCGATGCTACTCTCGAAGACTCCAGTTTACTCAGGATGAGCGGTTTTCGATTCAATCTTGAACAAAAACTATATAGTATCTGTTAAAAATTGAATCAAAAAGGCACCTCATGCTTCGGCCCTACTTCGCAAAAACATACTGAGGATATGAGCATAAATGAAAATTTATGTTAGATTATGGATAAAAACACGAATATTGTTTAATTGCCGGAATATTAGAAAGGCCATGTAAAAAGCTACATGGCCTTCTTCCCAGGTGAACAGAAGCGCTATCCCTGTTTAATTCATTAATTCACAGTAAAGTATTTTTCATTTTTATTATCCTGGCAACAAGTATGTTGTTCATTGATACATTTTCCAAAATGTAGACATATTGTCCTTTTGTAATTATCTGTTCGACTACACCTGTTGCATAATTGGTAATTAATTCACCATCAGGTTCAAATACACATAAGCCATCAGCATGAGATGCAAAAATCCTGCTGGTTTGCGGTTCGAAAGCCATTCCGGTAATATAGGACAACGGTCCTATATAATCATTATACGTATACCGCAAAATGCATTCTTTTGTATTGATCTCTCGTAAAAAAACACCATTAGGGTTAAAAATCCTGATTCTTTTGTCGAACTCATATGCGAAAATATTTCCACTGGAGTCGGTAGCAATAAAAGAAATACCACAGTTGTCACCTCTACCGGTCCCATCACCAAAACCACCCCATCCTCTGATTATTGAACCCGAAGTGTCACATACATAGATGCTATCCTTTAGGGCGCTTACAAAGACCATGCGACCAGCATTGTCTATTGTAAAAAGTGAAGCATTTATACCGATTACATGGTCACATTCTGAAGTATCAATAAGATTATATTTTTTTTCCAGAATTCCATTTTGATTGAAAACAAATATTTTCTGAATATTTTCATTATATATATCGGCGATGTAAATCCGGCCATCTGTATCTGAAGCCAGATCAAGTGGGATCTTCATTGAGGTATCACTCAGGGTACGGATGATATTAAAATTTGAATCGAGTTGGTTAACATGTGATTCTTGCGCAACATAAAAGAATCCACCTGCGGAGATTATAATATGTGGATTGTGTCTTTTGCCGGCCTTTACGGGGAAATTCTGCAGAAAAAAAGTATCGACTTTTGGGAAATAAGTATCGAACTGAGCAGACAAACCATGAGATTTAGCGTTTTCAGTAGAGTCTTTTCTAACTAATGTAACTCTATAGGAATAGCTCTTTTCGGCCGATATGAGAGAATCAGCGAATTCGGTATCGATAAGAGGATCAGTATTATACTTTTTATATTCACCATTATTGACACTGCGGTATACATTGTATCCCAGAATAAGTGAAGTATCTATCTCATCCCATGACAAATAAACAATCTGCTTCATTGTATCAACTTCTATAGCCAGATTCTTAATCATAGGCGTTCCAATAAACGGCAGTTCAATATTATTAAGATATGTTGTATCCCCAGTTCCTACACTTAAGTGAAAACCCATATACCCATAATTTTCATCACTTGAAACAATTCTCAAGTCATAACTTCCTTCTGCGAGATCATCCAGATAAAAATTCCCTTCACTATCCACAGTAGCAAATCTTAAGATACCAAAAACCAGGATATAAACGTTTTCCGGATCGCCCCCCATTGCCAGTTTTACATTCCCCATTATTGCTCCTGCCGGTTTAAGGGTATCCGCAGGAAGAATTATGGGTGTATCCGTATTTTCAATGGTTACAGATTCGTACATCGCAA
>DATAMG010000027.1:0-24915 GCA_036260705.1 Chitinispirillaceae bacterium
AATAGCATACATCACTTTGAGCATGGTGGTCTTTCGCTGCTCAATGGAACGGATAAACCAGGTGGCACTGTTGAATTTCTCTCGTATGTATTTTTTAACATCCCTTTTGGCATTACTGCCTCTTTTTATCAGATTGGCATAGGATTTATTGATATGCAGTGATGGAACCGAGCGGTCATTAAGCATTACCATAAATTTACCATCGATTTTTTCCACAATAAGATCGGGAATGATGGTGGATGGCTTATCTGGATTGTATTGATAACCCGGTTTGGGGTTTATCGATTTTAAAGTGTCTAAAGCTTCCTGAATTTTCCGGGGTTCAACATTAAAATGTCTGGAGATTTCGGGGATTTTAAGTTTCTCAAAAAGATCCCAGGTCTCATCAACGATTCGCATGGCCAGAGTCGATTCCAACCCGCGATAACGCAGCTGAAGAAGAATGCACTCTCTGAGATTACGAGCACCCACTCCATGAGGTTCCATTTTCCAGAGTATGTGAAGCGCTTCTTCAATTTCAAAAACCGAAACTTTGGCAAAATCTGCCAGATCTTCTAATGGAATACGCAGATAACCATCTATATCGAGACTGCCAATAAGTAACTGAACCAGAAGCTTGATTTTTTCGCTCAGTTTTTTTTCGGAAAGCTGATTGTTAAGATGCTCTTCGAGGGTAATCTGGTAGATAGGTGTAGGCTCGTAACGTTCCTCATTTTTATCTACCTCTTCGTTGTAGGAGTAACCCAGGTCAAAGCCTTCCTCGAGGTATTCCTCCCAATCGATAGTATCTTCATTGATATCAAGCTCTTCATCCTCTTTTTCATCAGAGCTTTCCTTTTCCTGCTGTTCCGGTCCTTCCTCTGTTTCGTTCTCAAGCTCCTCGTTAGCCTCCAATACCGGATTCATTTCCAGTTCGGTTTTGAGAAGCTGCTCAAGCTGAAGAGTGTTAACCTGCAGTAATTTGAGCGACTGTATCATCTGAAATGAAAGCTTCTGCTGAAGCCTCAGTGACATGTCTAGACCAAGATTCAAATGCAGTCTCCTTCAATAATTAAATCTTACCCTTATTCAAACATAATAAAATAATACTATCACATTTCGTGCCGATTGAGGAAATGTTTTTTTTTAAGAGTTTAATCCACAAAATTTTAATCTAGACGGAAGTTCTGACCCAAATAGATTCTTCTGGCCTCCGGATTCTGGGCCAGTTCTTTTGCAGTTCCGGAAATCAGTATCTGCCCACCAGCCATTATGTAGGCACGATCAGTAATCCTTAATGTCTCTCTTACATTATGATCGGTAATTAAAACCCCGTATCCTTTGTTACGCAATTCATGAATAATACTCTGTATGTCTTCAACCGCAATGGGGTCAACACCGGCAAAGGGTTCATCAAGTAATATAAAATCCGGCTTTATGGCCAGTGTACGCGCAATCTCCACCCGTCTGCGCTCTCCACCGGATAGCATGTATCCAAGGCTTTTTTCCAGGTGTCCCACATGAAGCTCCTCCAGAAGTTCCTTCATGCGTTTTTTGCGCTCCTTACCACTCATCGGCTGATATTCCAGAACTGAAAGCACGTTATCTGCAACAGAAAGTTTACGAAAAATCGAAGCTTCCTGAGGAAGATATCCTATTCCCATCCTGGCACGTTTGTACATCGGTTTTTTGGAGATATCTGCATTATCCAGGAAAATTTTCCCTTTGTTCGGGCGAATCATACCAACAATCATATAAAATGAAGTGGTTTTTCCAGCACCGTTAGGGCCTAATAAGCCTACGATTTCTCCCTGATTCACCGTGAGCGATGCACCATTGACCACATAACGCTTGTTATAAATCTTCACCAGCCCCTCGGTACGGATCTCTCTGGGCTTTTTAGCTTCCTGATTTTGCGCAGGGATGGAAACTGGTTCTGTGCTGGTATCGTTTTGCATAAATTACACTCTCTACATATCCCGTGGAAAATAAATTCCACGTGCGCTTCCAACAAGTGTCAACAACTTGGCCTTCCCGTCCTTAAAGCTAACTGTGATGCTGTCACCACTTGCTTCGTTTGTTCCTTTGTTTCTTTGCTCTTCAATATGATATTTGCTGCGGGCATTTCCCCAGATTTTAACATTTTTTACACTGCCACTACTCTCAAAAGACATAAGCATCGTCTTTCCGCTGGCATCACTGACCAGATCCGGAGTATTGGACAGGTAGTATCTGGTCTGTGCTTTACCAAATGCCCAAAGAGAATCAAAGCCCACAGAATCGCTAACAGAAATGTAAAGGCTGTCTCCCCAGATATGAGTGTAGGCCGTATCTTTACCATTCGCAGATGAATCGATATAGATACCATGGGAGTGTCCGCATATAGATGCACTCTTAAGACTTTTATCCCCAAAAACCAGATCTATGGAATCGCCGGTAAGTTTGTGAGCCTCGAAATTGATAACCGGTTCGGTACGCAGAAATGCCAGGTTTTTATCGGTATAGTAATGTGCCAGCCTGCATCTGGATTTCAGTTTACCTTTGGTAATAGATACACTGTCTATGACTGTTGCACGTTTCAAAGAATCGGTATAGCTCATTTTCAAACCGCTGATAGTAAGCGTTTCTGCTGATGCAGTATCGAAATAAACCAATCTGGGCTTGCCGTTTAAGAAAAAAACTTTACGATCCATATGGTATACTGCTTCATCACCGAGAAGCTGGGTTTTTTCCAGAGTATCCATGTAATGGAAATTTCCAGTGGCAATCAATTGATTGCTGTTCTTGGTGAAATGCATCTGGTTGCAGCTAAGTAAAGCCGATCCGCGCCGGACCTTTATATTATCCTTGAAGGTAATAATTCCCTGATTTCGCCACCAGGTGGCTTCATCCGATCGTATGGTCATATCATCATATGTAAAAACCACATTTTCCCGGAGTACACTGACAAACTCCCCATTAGTATAGGTGTTTTCATTGCTGTTGGCAGACTGTAGCACCAGGGCAGGGGATGGTTTCTGCTGCTTTTGTGAAGCCATTGTTGCTGATGTAAACAAAAAAGCCAGCAACAGGAGAGAATTGCTCCTCCAAAAGAGTGAACATAATCCTTTGCCAAACAAGCTACGGATTACAGCTTTGATATTCAACACTCTTCAAGCTCTCCTTTAAACCTTAAAAGAAACCCTCATCTTTATTTTCAAGACGTTTCTTGAAATCCGGAAAAGCACCGGTCACATCCTGCTTAAAGCTGAATCGGGAAAAATCCTCAGTGGCATCCAGACCCTTGCCTCTTAACACATCTCCCTTTATGGTCTCAATCTGAACATAGGTATCAGATGTTACTTTACGATTATTTTTAAACCACATCAACTTTTCAGTTTGCACCACCATTGAGTCTTTGGTTCTGATAAATACATTACCCCACACTGTATAACTATCCATTCTGGTGGTTATCAGACCGGAATCTGCCAGAACGCGGGTACGAATGGTACCAACCGAATCAAAGAGCTGGAGCCGGACTGGTACCACCAGAATCGAACCTGTATCAGTCAGAGGTTTGCGCATAGTTTCTGCATCAAGTTTCCATTGAATTTTCTGCTTGCTATAAAAATACAAGGTGGCATCATTGAATTGCTGAACCGGAATATCTATACCCTCTTTGGCTACTGGAATAGATTCTTTTTTGGGTGCGCATCCAGAAAAAGTAAAAAAAGATATCATTATACTTATCAGAAACAGAACTTTAAAAAACACAAAGCTTCTCCGTAAAGATTAAGTTGGGGGTTTATGTTTCCATCTGCGGTGCATCCATACCCATTGTGAAGGGTATCTCCGGATCGTATCACAGATAATATCATTTGCTTTTTGAACATTCACCCTCAGATCCGATTCAAAATCATCTGTTCTGGTAAGTTTCAACTGTTCACTTATATAGACATGGTGCGTGTTGTTTTTTTGCCGGACTGTGGTAACCACAAAAGCCGGAATATCAAATTTCATTGCCAGCTTTACCGGTCCAGATGGAGTAGATGCATCATGTCCCAGAAAAGGCGCAAATACACTTTCCACTTTTGTATCCTGATCGATCAGAACGCCAAATGTCTTTCCCTGCTTTAGTAAACGAACAATCTTTATGGTCCCTTCGGTACGGTCCATATACTCGATATTGTCACCTGAACGGGTCTCTCTTATCAGTTCCTCAAGGCGCTGATCAAACATCTTTCTCCCTACCGCAAAACTTTTAAATCCGTGTAAAGCAAAGAAATGCAGCAGCATCTCAAAACATCCCACATGTGCGGTTATTACAATGACTCCTTTGTTAAGCTCGTAAGCACTGCGGAACTCATCCAGGGAATCATGTTGCACAATCCGGTTAAGAGCTTCCTGGTTTAAACGGGACAGATGTATTGCATCAAACAAATTTTTACCCAGCTCGATATACACTTCTCTGGCAGTGCTGAGAATCTGCTTTTCAGACCACTTATTGCCATATATAAATTTCAGATGAGAAATGGTTCTTCTTTTTTCCAGACTGGGAAAAAGAAATACCAGAGCGCCAATCCGACCGAATAAAGACAATCCGGTCGAGCGGGGAATTTTTGATGCAATGTTAAAGGCAATCTGAGCTCCCTTGTAAAGCAGGTCGTGTCTGACCTGTTTTCCGATAGCTCCAGATTGCAGTTTGTTTATTTTCATTACCAGTCTTTACAGAAATTACAGTTGAACTGTTTTATACGTCTGTCTTTTCAATCATTACCGATGCTTTCAGATCGTCTATTTCAATCTGCTCACCGGAATCAGAATTGTAACCGTCACACACCAGATCAACTGCAAGAGTCTCAGTGCAAACATAATCACGGAATTTATTCAATGCACAAGCCAGGTTATCAGGACATCCACACCGGATCATTATACGGTCGGTTACATTCAGACCGGAAGTTTTCCGGATATTCTGAACCCTGTTTATAAACTCACGTGCCAAACCTTCCTGAAGAAGTTCCTCGGTAATAGTGGTGTCCAGAGCTACAGTTAATTCTCCTTCGGTCTCGACTTCTATTCCTTCAAGTTTGCAGCGACGGATCTCAATATCCTCAAAACCAATCGTTCGTCCGGCGATTTCCATGGTTGCCCCATGTTCCAGCTCTCTTATCTGTTGGACAGTCAGCCGCTCGATCACTGCAGCCGCATCTTTCATAGTCGGTCCAAAAATTCTGCCCAGCTTCTTGAAATTGGCTTTGGCAGAAATGCTGACTACCACTTCCTCTTCAGTATCGAAACGTACAGACTTGACATTTAATTCGTCTTTGATCATACCTTCCATTTCTCTGAGAAGAGAGAGTGTCTCATTATCTCTGACTATTATTACAAATTCCCTTAATGGTTGACGGGTCTTTATAATAAATCTGCTTCGCAGTGCTCTTCCCATGGTTACAGCCTGACGAATAAGTCGCATTTTTCGTTCCAGTGCAACATCAGTTCTGCCTTCAACCGATATGGGGTAGTTATTCAGATGCACGCTTGCAGGAGAGCCTGGAAGTTTACCGACTGCCAGATTGCGGTAGATGGCTTCGGTAAGAAAAGGTAGAAATGGTGACATTACTTTAGAGAACTCGACCAGCACAAAATAAAGAGTACTGTAGGCCACCATTTTATCCTGGTCATTTTCACTCTTCCAGAATCTTCGCCGGCTGCGTCTGATATACCAGTTAGTGAGATTGTCGATATAGTCAACCAGAAGCGGAACTACTTTGTAAAGATTGTACTGCTGCATTTCTGCATTTATGGAAGCTATGGTGTTGTTTAATAGAGAGATGATCCAGTTATCCAGTTCGGTTCCGTTCTGAGGCGGCTGATCGCTTTGAGGTGACCAGTTGTCTACATTGGCGTAGGTAACAAAAAAGGAATAAGCATTCCAGAAAGGAAGCAGGACTGCCCTTGACATCTCCATTACCCCTTTTTCAGAGAATCTGAGGTCCTCTGCTTTTACTGCAGGAGAATTTATAAGAAAAAGCCTGAGTGCATCCGCTCCCAGTTTGTTTAAAATCTCCTCGGGCGGTTCATAGTTTTTAAGCCTTTTTGATAGCTTCTTACCATCTTCAGAAAGAATTATTCCATTGACAATGACGTTTTTGAAAGCCGGCTTTTTAAAAAGTGCTGAAGCCAGAACTGTCAAAGTATAAAACCAGCCTCTGGTCTGATCAAGGCCTTCAGCAATGAAATCGGCCGGAAAACTGGATTCAAAACGTTTCTGATTCTCAAAAGGATAGTGCATCTGGGCATAGGGCATCGAACCTGATTCAAACCAGCAATCAAGCACTTCAGGTGTTCTTTTCATTATATGTTTTTTGCATGAAGGACACTTTATTTCCAATTGATCTATAATATGACGGTGCAGGTCATTGGGGCTTATGCTGCAGTTTTCAAGTTTATCTGCCCATGATGTATCCACTCCGAAAGCTTCGAGTCTGCTGCGGCTTTCCGCATGAAGTCTGCTTTCTATGGATTTGACTGCCTGGGCATGAATTTTCTTTCCGGATTGTAGATCGCCGTCACCTGTGAGCAAATGAAGCTGTTCAAGACTTCCAACCACCTCCTGATGTCCGCATTCGCAGATCCAGATGGGGATGGGGGTTCCCCAGTAACGGTTACGGGAAATGTTCCAGTCCGGAGCACTTTCAATTCCTTTACCAAATCTACCGTTTTGCAGGTGTGGAGGAACCCAGTGAATCTGCTGATTGTTGGAAAGCATGTTGCTTTTAAGTGGTTCGATCTGCATGAACCAGGTCGTTATCGCTTTGTAAATAAGCGCAGTATCACAGCGGTAGCAGAATGGATACCGGTGAGTGATCGTGGCACGATGAATCAGTCTTCCTCTGCTTTTGATGTTTCTGATTATTTCATCATCGGCCTGATAGACCAGTCTGCCTTTCCATTCCGGTACTTCGTCTGTAAATTTACCTTCCTCATCAACAGGGCAGACCACCGGAAGCCCCAGTTTCTGTCCAACCTGAAAATCGTCTTCACCAAAAGCAGGTGCAATGTGTACAATACCTGTACCATCTTCGGTTGAAACAAAAGGGGCTGCGGTTACATGGAAAAAACGCTTGTCTTTTCCTGCAAAGTAATCGAACATGGGTACATAAGCCAGGCCTTCGAGATCTTTACCTGACATTTCAGATACGATTTCTATGGTGGAGAGATCTTTGTAATAGCTGCCCAGACGATCTTTGGCCAATATATATGTGTCCTGATTATCCCTTACCTTTACATAACGGATATCGGGGCCTACTGCCAGTGCCACATTCGATGGAAGAGTCCAGGGTGTGGTGGTCCAGACCAGAATTTTTGTGGAACTGTCATCTCTTAAAGGGAAAGACACGGTAATGGATGGTCCGGTAGTGTCTTTGTAACCCTCATTTACTTCAAAATTGGAAAGTGGGGTTGCACATCTGGGACAATATGGCTGCACACGGAAACCCTGATATATCAGTTTCTTCTCCCAGACCTGCTTGAATACCCACCAGATACTTTCCATAAATGATGGATCCATGGTTCTGTACTGGTTTTTAAAATCGACCCAGCGTCCTACGCGGTTTACAATACGCTCCCACTGGCTGGTATAACGCAGTACAATCGATCGGCATGCTTCATTGAATATGTAAATACCCAGTTTTTCAATATCTCTTTTACCGGAGACTTTGAATTCCTTCTCCATTTCATTTTCCACCGGAAGGCCGTGACAATCCCATCCGAAACGCCGTTCGATATAGTGTCCACGCATAGTCCAGTAACGGGGAATAATATCCTTGAGAGTGCCGGCAAGTAAATGGCCGTAATGGGGAAGCCCCGTGGCAAACGGAGGACCGTCATAGAAGACAAATGCATCGTTGTCACATGTCGATTCCAGTGATTTTTCGAATATATTCTGCTCTTTCCAGAATTGAAGGATAGCTTCCTCAATTGCCGGAAATTGGATCTGGCTTTGTACTGCTGAGAAATGTTGTTCGCTCATAGGGATTCAAGGACTTTCTGTATAAGCTTAACTAAAACAGGTTCTGCTTTATCTGCAATAGCAACTATCTTTTTTATATCGGCCGGCTCAAGTGCATCCGGAAGACAGGAGTCGGTGACAACTGATAATCCAAGTACTTTAAGGCCTGCATGAACCGCCGCAATGACCTCCGGAACCGTACTCATTCCTATGACATCTGCACCTAATGTTTTGAGCATGCGGTATTCTGCTCTGGTTTCCAGTGATGGGCCGCTCATGGATGCGTAAACACCGCGTTCAAGTCTGATACCATTTTTCAGAGCAACACTGTGAACCAGCTCAAGCAGATTCTTTGAATACGGCTCTGACATGTCAGGAAAACGGGGGCCGATACGGTGGTCATTGGGACCGATCAGAGGGTTGTCACCAAGCAGATTAATATGATCGGTTATAGCCATAATGGTTCCGGGATGAAAATTGGGATTGATTCCCCCGCAGGCGTTTGATACAATAAGGGTGTTTACACCCATAAATTTCATAACCCTCACCGGAAAAACAATCTGCTGCATGGAATAGTCTTCGTAATAATGAAATCTTCCCTGCATGGCCACAACTTTTTTGCCGGATAATGTACCTAAAATCAGTTTCCCTGCATGTGATTCAACAGTGGAAACAGGGAAGTGTGGAATCTGGTCATAAGAGATTATACAATCAGCTTTTATTGCCTCAGCAAGCCGTCCTAATCCCGTTCCCAGAATAATGCCATACTCCGGTTTACAGTCAGTTTTACTGGCAATAAACTTAATCGATTCCTGGATCATATCAAATGTTGCTGTCATGAGCACCCTCTTTCGGATTTGCACTGCTGGTGATAATTTTTACTGCTGCAATCGCTGTATTATTTCATCTCTGGACAGTCCGTCAACAGAAATGACTTTATTTCTACTATGCTCTCCCCGGATAATCTCCATCGATTTTCTGGGGATATCCAGCCGGTCTGCCAGAAACTTCACCAGATGCTGGTTAGCTTTATTGTCAACCGGAGGAGATGTCACAGAAATTTCAAGAATTCCGCTTTCTGACAAATGAATCTGATCTTTTTTTGCCCGTGGTTTAAGCCGTATCTCAAAAGAACAACTTTTCATGCATCAGGTATCCAAAGATGTGATATTTGGCTGAGGAGGTACTTCATCCATGGTTTCTTCTGCAATTTCCATGATGGAATTTCCCTGTTCTTCAGCACCCTCTTTCAGGTCGCCACTGATAATTTCCAGCAGACCCAACTGAGTCGTCAACATCGCCTTGAATCTGGCAAGAAAACTGTCCCGCTGATTTCTTAAACTGACCAGTTCACTTTCTATAGTATGAACACGCTGCCTGGCTTCATCCTCGTAACGGTCTGCACGCAAACTGGCATCTTTTAAGATAAGTTCAGCTTCTTTCTGAGCATTGACTCTGGCTTCATCGGTGGCTTTCTGTGCAGTAATGAGTGTTTCATTGAGCATACGCTCGATTTTAAGATAACCCTCAAGGCGCTGTTCCAGATTTTTTATCTGTGTGGCGTACTCGCTATTCTGACGGATTACGGCTTCGTATTCTCCGGCTACCATATCCAGAAAATTCTGAACTGCATCAGGATCGAACCCCTGAAAGGTCCTCTTAAAAGGCATTTTCCTAATGTCTAAAGGTGATATCTGCATTGCAGCTGCTCCCGGATTAAAATAAATAGAGTGATTGCATTATAAGACGCTTGACAACTCCCAGTAGAAGTAACACTACTAATGGAGATAAATCGATTCCGATTCGTTCAAAAGGAATAAGTCTGCGTATGGGATCGAGCACTGGTTCTGTAAGCCGGTAAAGCCAGATCACCAAAGGATGATAGTGGTCAACATCAATCCAGGAGATAACCACTCTTATCAGAATTAATAACTCGTAAATTCGAAAAGCAAAAAATACCAGTCCCATCTTTACCGTTCCCCCAGAAGAAGTGATCCAATTCGTACCATAGTTGAACCTTCCTGGATAGCCCATTCAAAATCGTTACTCATGCCCATGGATAATTCGATTCCGCTGCTCAGATCACTGCATTGCTGCCCCAGTTTGCGTAAACTGGAAAAAGATCTGCGAACCGCTGCTTCGTCCCCTTCGAGTGGACCGATGGTCATAAGTCCGCAAAATTCCATTACAGGACTATTGGCGATCCTTTCTGCTAAAGCTCTGCAATCAGAGGGATTACATCCTGATTTTGAAGCCTCACCCGAGGTGTTCACCTCCAGCAGGGCTTTCAGCTTTTCTCCTTTGTGATGCTTTTCGATTTTTTCTATCAACTGCTCTCTGTCTATCGATTGAATCCATTTTATATATGGAAGCACCTTGGATACTTTATTTGTCTGAAGATGCCCGATCATATGCATCGTAAAATCGCCCTTGAGATAGGGAACCTTTGTTTCAATCTCCTGGACCCGGTTTTCCCCAAGATCTTTACAGCCCAAATCGATAAGTTTCTGAAGAATCTCAACTGGATGAGTCTTGGTAACCGCTATGAGCCGTACAGACTGCACCGGGCGGTTAGATTTCTCACAAGCCTTAAAAATTCGTTCCTGGATAATTTCCAGGCGTCTTTTCAGTTCGTTTTCCATATAAATAAGATTCATCTAAATATTAAGAAACTACGGATTGCATTGGAAAAAAATTAATTGTACACCCACTGCAACTGGGCAGATTAGTCTAAATAGACCTCAATCAGCAATTTTCAGAATCAGAATAAATAAATGTAGAATATAATAAAATGTAGCCTTAAATTACTGGTTCACTTTAAACTGCTGTTAAAAAAAAGCAGGTATTATTAGGAACCCGTGTTGAAGTGCTGAGTGTAAGAATAAAAATAGCCCATAATTGTTCTTCCACCCACTTTTATTTCAAATACCCAGTCAATAAATTCCTATTCTTATTTTTGTTATTAATATATACTTAAAACAACTTAATAATATTGCTTAATCCGGATAACTGGTAGATAGCTGACGGGAGTTATGTTGAGGCGGGTGATACTTAAATTGGCAGTCGCGCTGTGTTTTAGTGCGTTGGGATGCAGCAGTATAAAACTGGTGGAGCAATCCTCAGATGAAGGACAGCTTCGTTATTCTATCAAAGAGAATAAAAAATTCTCGGATACCATTTTTCATGGAACCTACAGTATATGGTATCCAAATGGAGTAAAAAAGCTTGAAGTAACCTTCAAAAATGGCAAAAAGCAGGGTTTGGAGACTCTTTGGGATCCACATGGAACCAAAATACGTGAAACCTGGTATAAAAATGGCAAAAAGGATGGAAATGAATCATACTGGGATAATCGCGGTAATTTGAAAAAAACGATACAGTATCAGCAAGATCTTCAAAGTGGCATGGAGGTTACATTTCTTCCCGATGGCAACAAGCTTAAGGAGGAGCTGTATGAATCAGGTCTTAAGGAGGGAGTGGAAAAGGGTTACGATGAAAATGGCAGATTAGTATATCAGGTATTTTATAAAAAAGGTAAAAAACATGGGAAAGAATCCTTTTTTGACTACTCTAACGGGCCACAGCCATCAGTAACCGAAGTGTACTGGCAGGATGGAATGGTGACCAAATAAATCTATAGAGCCCACGGATGATTTTTCTGCAATAAATAATATTAGTAAATACTCAACTCACTAAGAACAAATATCAAATCGGATAATAATATATAATCAGAAATAAACAATAAGAGCTAATCAGATAGAATCAGATAGAAAACATGAGACATTACAAATTCTTTTTCTTGATTCCTGGTTTCGTTTATAATTTTTTTTCCGATTATTTCTGATTGTTTCTGATTAATAGCTTTTTTATTCGGGTACTCTCTCGGGGGCATAATACTTGCTCTTCAATAATGCAGTGCTTATCCTGAAAATGTGCGCAGTTGAGGGGTAATGCTAATACACCGAATTAAACTGCGGATTTTAAGATTATGGCCTCAAGGAGCAGTAAAATGGTAAAAAGATTGAAAGAATTTCTGGACCAGCATTCGATTAAATATCAGATTATTACTCATTCGGTAGCCTATACATCTCAGGAAATTGCTGCAATGGCTCATATCCCAGGTCAGTGCATGGCCAAAGTGGTTATAATAAAAGCTGACGACAAAATGTTTATGGCCGTATTGCCGGCTTCTCATGTGGTGGATTTTAGACGAATCCAGGAAATTTACGGCTCAAATCATGTGGAGCTGGCTATCGAATCACAGTATTCCTCCTTATTTGAAGATTGTGAACCAGGTGCTATGCCACCATTTGGAAATCTTTATAATCTAAAAGTTTATGTTTCTACTTCACTTAGTGAGGATGAGCAGATTGTGTTTAACGCAGGATCTCACAGGGAGTTAATTAAACTTTATTATAAAGATTTCGACAGGCTGGTCAAACCGCAGACTGCGGCATTCAGTATAAAAGATTCACAGCGGACATAGTTAGTCTGTGTCCAATTCTGTCGGGCATAAATCCATAACCTTTAATTATCAGCATAATAATTATTCTTTTTTCTTCTGGCTTTTCTTGCAACCTTCAAATTAAAATGGCTATTTTTGATCATGCCCGATTTAAGCGGGAAATCTGGTTAGCCAAATCAGACAATTCTCATTTTTTGAAGGCGTAAATTTACTTCGAATGAGTTGCAGACATTAAGATATTGAAAAAAGAACACTGAACTTCTATAATTGTTTAAATAGAGCCATAATTTTATATTATCAGTTCTAAACGAATAAATAACGGTGGAGTGATGCATGTGTGGAATTGTCGGTTATATCGGAAAAAGAGATGCCTACCCGATTTTGATTGAAGGGCTTAGTGCCCTGGAGTATCGTGGCTATGATAGTGCTGGAATTGCGCTTGTTGATGGGAAGGGACTGACTATTTTCAAAGATAAGGGCAAAGTCGATAACCTGAAAACGATAACCAGAGAGCTGGGCAAAGGAGGCTTTTTAACCGGTATAGCTCATACCAGATGGGCTACACATGGAGCACCTTCAATGATCAATGCCCATCCACATACTGATAATAGAAAACGGGTTGCAGTTGTTCATAATGGAATCATTGAAAATTATGCTGTCTTAAAGGAAAGATTAATAAATGAAGGGGTCCAATTCAGCTCTGAAACAGATTCTGAGGTTTTGGCCCAATTAATCGGTAAATACTATGATGGAGATCTGGCTGCTTCGGTCAGACGTGCTCTATTAGAAGTCGAAGGCACATTTGGAATTGCAGTTGTAGCTTGTGATAATCCTGGAATTTTAGTGGGGGCCAGAAGGGGCTCTCCTCTGGTTGTAGGTGTGGGGGAATCGGAACTGCTGCTTGCTTCTGATGCTTCTGCAATAGTGCGGCATACTAAACAGGTTATCTATCTAAAAGACAACAACCTAATTGAGTTAAGGCCGGATGGCTTTAATACAACCACTCTGGATAATAGAAAAATAAATCCTGAGATCCAGATGCTTGAATGGGATGCTACTGCATTGGCCAAAGGTGGTTTTGATCATTTCATGCTAAAAGAAATTTTTGAACAGCCTGAAACAATTGAAAATGCCATGCGCGGTCGTATTCTGGTTGAGGATGGGACTGCCAGACTGGATGGTCTTAATCTGGTTCTTCAGGAATTGAGGGGTATTAAGCGGCTGATTTTTGTAGCGTGTGGCACAAGCTGGCATGCCGCTCTTGCTGGTGAATATATGATCGAGGAAATTGCTGGAATACCCGTTGAAGTAGAGTATGCTTCCGAGTTCCGTTATCGTAATCCTATAATCGATTCCAATACTCTGGTGTTTGTGATCAGTCAATCTGGCGAAACTGCCGATACACTCGCTGCGCTCAGAGAAGCGACTCATAAAGGAGCTACAGTTTTAGGTATCTGCAATGCTGTAGGGTCCAGTATAGCACGTGAAACTCATGGCGGAGTTTACCTTCATGCAGGTCCGGAAATAGGGGTTGCATCTACTAAGGCATTTACTTCTCAATTGACAGTTCTGGCTTTACTTACTTTGTTGTTGGGAAGAATGAGGCGAATCTCTCACAGTGATGGAGTAGCCATTGCACGAGCTTTGGAAATGATTCCTCAACAGGTCAGAGAAATCCTCAAGCAGAATGATTCAATTCGCCAAATCGCTGAGATTTACTCAAAACACAACAACTTTCTTTATCTGGGGCGTTCCTACAATTTCCCTGTGGCCCTGGAAGGTGCACTCAAGCTCAAAGAGATCTCTTATGTGCATGCAGAAGGCTATGCCGCTGCAGAGATGAAGCATGGGCCTATTGCATTGATAGATAAAGATATGCCTTCGGTTATACTTGCTTTAAAAGACAGCATTTATGATAAGGTTATCTCAAATATCCAGGAAGTAAAAGCCAGGGGTGGATCTGTGATTGCCATTGCTACTGAAGGAGATCGTGAAATCGAAAAACATGCTCGTCATGTGATCTATATTCCTAAAACAATCCAGATGCTTACTCCTCTTCTTTCAGTTATACCTTTGCAGCTGCTTGCTTATCATATAGCCGCATTGAGGGGTTGTGAAATTGATCAGCCTCGAAATCTGGCAAAAAGTGTGACTGTCGAGTAAGTAATACGTTCTCAAACTGGTAATCGGGCACTTTGAACGAAAATGTTTTGAAGTGCTTTTTGTTTATTTACATTTAATGTATTACGAGGCGATCAGTGCCATCTAAACAGCAGGAATACGAGGTCAGACTGGACCTGTTTGAAGGTCCACTTGATCTGCTTTTATATCTGGTTAATAAATCCGAAGTCAGTATTGTTGACATATCTGTATCAGAAGTAGCTCTCCAGTATATTCAGTATCTGGATCTTATGCGCGATTTGAATATAGATATAGCTTCAGAGTATCTGCATATGGCTGCTACATTGATCAGACTTAAGGCTAGAGAGCTTCTGCCTCCTTCTGATGATGAGCAGATTGACCAGGAAGATGGGATCTATAATCGCCAACAGTTGATTGAACAGCTTCTTGAGTATAAAAAATACAAGGAAGCGGCAGAATCACTGAAAGTCTTTGAAGCTGAACAGTTCGGGGCTTTTCCCAGAGGTAAGGCTGAGATCATTGAAAACATCAGTGATGAGCAGGGCATAGATCTGGGAAATATCAGTGTTTTTGATATACTCTCTGCTTTTAAAAAAATACTGGAAAGAGCTGCAAATGCTCCCCAGGAGCTTAATCATGTGGTGGCTGTAGAATCGGTCAAACTTGACGACAGAATTGAGTATGTTCTGGTTTATCTCAGCGAACATGAAGAGGTGCCTTTTGAGGACCTATTTCTGGGAGATTGTCGCAAAATCATGCTGGTCATGACTTTTATGGCGATTTTGGAACTGGCCAAAATGCAGGAATTAAATTTTCGTCAGGAGTCCAATTTCGGGCCTATTTTCGTAAAGCGACGACTGGAAAAAGATTACTCTGAAAACAGCAATAGCACTGATTCACATTGACACCCTTTCCAGAAACAAAAAACAGAAAAATACAGTGTTCTAAATTCCGGGTATCTTGTGTTTGATATATGCTGTAAAAACAAAACTTTTCTGTTAAAATTTCCTGCTCACTTGATTGCTTCTCAGGGGCATTTGTAAGGTATTATATTATCCGTTAAAAGTGTACTATCGATCAGGAGTTGCTATGAATACAATGGATAACGAAGAGGTAATGGAAATAGACGAAAATCTGGACCCGGAATCTAAACAAGTTTCCGGAACAGATGTCGCAGCTGATACGATTAGAATTCTGGAGGCATTGCTGTTTGCTTCCGATGAACTGCTTTCTGCAGCCAGAATCAAAGCTATTCTTCCAGATAACCCTGATGCGCGTCAGATAAGAAAAATGGTGGATAAAATAAATGTGCAACTTCAGAAAGAACGCCACCCCTTTGAAATAGTCGAAATAGGTGGTGGCTATCAGTTTCGCACTGTTGCTTATTATCACCCCTGGGTTCGTCAGATTTTCAAAGAGAAAGCTGCTAAAAAACTCTCCTTGCAGGCATTGGAATGTCTGGCTGTTATTGCCTATAAACAGCCTGTAAGTAAGGCGGAAATTGAAGCTGTGAGAGGAGTTGTTTCTGATGGTGCTATGAAGACACTTCTGGAAAAGAAACTTGTAACTATTTCCGGACGAAGTGATAAACCGGGTAAGCCTCTTCAGTATAGTACAACTCATGAATTCCTCAAGTATTTTGGAATCAATAAAATCGATGATCTTCCCAGAATAGAGGAGTTTGAGGCTATTGCAAGGGAAAAGATAGAAGACCTTTCTTTTGAAGAACTCACCGGTGAAAGGGTCGAGCAGGATGAATCTACCACTGATTCAGAAGAACAGCAGAATCAAAACGAGCTCAATCAAACACCTGAATCAACAGCGGTTTTAGAAGCGAATAAATATTCAGATTGTGCTCAAACCGAATCTGACAGTAATAATACACTGCAGAAAGAATTGCCGGAACAGAATTTCGAAAATGATGAATCTGATGCTGATCCTCAATCTTTTTCAGAGTTTCAAGAGCCAGATGATTCGCTTGAAAATCAACCTGTTCCCGCACCTGAACCCACTGCGGTTTTTGAAGTAAACGGCTTAACTGATTCTGAATCGGCGGATTCATTGGACAATAATCAGTCTCAGGGGCAGGATGAGTTTGAACAGAAAGACAGCTATGCAGATTCTGATTCAGACATACAATCACAGAAAAAAGCCGATATGATGCAAAGTCAGGTCGCTGATCAGGATATGGATGAAACCGAGATAGTGGAAATGGACATTGGTGAGAGGGCAGAATCCAATAACAGCAAAGACACGACTCTTAAGAATTGTGGACAATCTGATGAAAAAAACGAAGAATCTGAATTAATAAATATTGCTGATTCTGAATCTGATGATAAGAAATCGCAAAATGTTAAGAGTGACTTAAAGACTCAACAGCCGGAGGAACTTCTGGAAGTCTTTATACCAGAAAATCCAGTTACTGAAAGCGAAAATGAAAAAGCTGTTCAGCAGAAAAAAAACTTTTTTTCCAAAATCCTTAAAAAGAAAAATCAGGAGTCAGAAGAGTAAACTATGGATCAGTCTACTCAGACCGAAACCAACAGGGAGATGCAGGTACGAAATGACGCAACTCCTTTAATGCGTCAATATAACGAGATAAAGTCGCGTAATCCTGATACTGTACTGTTGTACAGAATGGGTGACTTTTATGAAATGTTTAATGAAGATGCCAGAATCGCTTCCAGAGTTCTGGGATTGACATTAACCAGTCGCAACCATGGCGGTGCTGAGAATACACCTCTGGCCGGTTTCCCTTTCCATGCTCTTGAGCGTTATGCCAATCGTCTGGTAAGAGCGGGCTATAAAATAGCAATTTGTGAACAGACTGAAGACCCTAAACTGGCTAAAGGAATTGTAAAGCGGGATGTTATTGAGGTCATTACCGCCGGGACTGCAACTGATGACAGCTTTATCGAGGAAAAGGCAAATAACTTCATAATTTCTCTGCATTACGAGAATGCCAAAGTCGGATTGGCTGTTTGTGATTTATCAACAGGAATGTTCCAGGTTGAAGAAATTTCCTCTTCAGAGATAGAAAAAGAAATTGTACGCATCGATCCCAGTGAAATTCTACTGGCTGATATTCAGGACCATCCACTACAGCCTTTAATTGACCAAAACTTCAAATCGGTTGTCATTTCCAGATATGATGGCTGGAAATTTTCTTTTGAGAATGCATCTGAGGCAATTAAATCTCATTTTAATGTGGTTTCCATTCAGGGTTTGGGTTTTGAAGGCTATTGGGAGGGAATTTGCGCTGCCGGAGCGCTGCTTCTTTATTTAAAGGAGCAGAAAAAAAATGATCTGCAGCATATTACCGCCATTACTCCATGCAATATCAGTGAGTATGCTGAGTTGGATCCTTCCACCATCAGAAATCTCGAGCTGCTAAAACCCATGCAGAGTGAGGATGTTGGTGGTACTTTACTCTCCACATTGGATAAGACCAGTACAGCAATGGGCGCACGTTTGCTTAAACGCTGGATTACTCATCCTTTAAAAAACATCACCACTATTTCTGAGCGGCTTGATTGTGTAGAATTTTTAAAAAAAGACACATTTTGCAGGGCAGAGGCAGAGCTGCTTTTAAAGAGAATTGCGGATATCGAACGATTGATAAGCAGGATAACCTTTGAACGGGCAAATGCAAGAGATCTGGTCGCCCTTAAAAATTCTTTTTCGGTTTTTCCACAGATAATAAAGGCTCTCGGTTCTGCCTCAGTAAATCGTATCAGGGAATTGCTTGTGGCACTGGAGGGATTTGATTCACTGCTTTTGAAAATTGAATCGACCATTGTTGACAATCCTCCGCTTTCGATTAGAGATGGCGGAATGATTAAAAGCGGTGTTTCTGAAGAGTTGGATCAGATTATCGATTTATCCCGCAATGGAAAACAGTGGATCGCTAAACTGCAGGAAACTGAACGTGAAAAAACCGGAATTTCTTCTCTTAAAGTGGGCTTTAACAAGGTTTTTGGTTATTATATCGAGGTATCCAAATCCAATGCCGATTCTGTTCCGGACTATTTTATAAGAAAACAGACTCTGGTTAATGGTGAGCGGTTTATTACTCCCGAACTCAAGGATATGGAAGCGAAAGTGTTGGGGGCCGATGAAAAGCTCTCTTCAATTGAATATGAAATTTTTATCAATTTACGAAAAGAAATTTCTGCAGAATGCGTCAGAGTTCAAAAAGCTGCTGAGGCTCTTGGTACACTGGATGTTTTTATTTCTCTGGGAAAAATAGCAGCCGAATACCAGTATTGCCGTCCTGTTCTAACTGAATCTGGGGATCTGGTAATCAGGGATGGGCGTCATCCGGTGGTTGAAAGGATGAACTCCAGTGAGCAGTTTATTCCCAATGACACTGAACTTATTAAAAACGAATCCCAGATATTGCTGATTACCGGGCCTAATATGGCTGGAAAATCGACTTATCTCAGGCAGAATGCACTAATTGCCATTTTGGCTCAAATTGGATCGTTTGTTCCTGCAAGTTTCGCCCAGATAGGAGCGGTTGACAAATTTTTTACCAGAGTTGGTGCCTCAGACCGTCTGGCCAGAGGTCAGAGTACCTTTCTTGTGGAAATGATCGAAGTAGCCAACATTCTAAATAATGCCACCGACAACAGTTTAATATTGCTTGATGAAGTTGGCAGGGGTACATCCACATTTGATGGTATAAGCATTGCCTGGGCTGTGGCCGAATATCTGCATGAGGCTAATGGAAAAAGGGGCAGAACTTTATTTGCTACCCATTATCACGAATTGGCTGAAATGGCTTTGATATATCCAAGATTCAGGAATTTACATATAAAGGTCAGGGAGTGGAATGATCAGATCATCTTTTTAAGGAAAATTGAAGTGGGCAGTTGTGATCATTCCTATGGTATTCAGGTAGCCAGACTGGCCGGTGTACCAAGAAAAGTCATCGTGCGGGCCAGGGAAATTCTTGCCAATCTTGAAAATATGGAACTTACACCTGATCATAAGCCTGTACTTGCCAGACACCATGAGGAGAACGTTGCCAATAAAGCTCAAACCGATCTTTTTTCAGGGATACAGCTTAATGTCATGGATTCTTTGCATGCTGAAGTCCTTCAGCAGCTTCAAAATCTCAATATCGATGGCCTGACACCTCTTGATGCACTTAACATTCTTTCGGATCTTAAAAAGAAAGCTACACAGGCATCATAGAGAACAATGTCCATGATAAAAAACTATCGGTAGTTAATTAAAAAGAAATTAAGATAGAGTGACCTTTGATGGCCATGCAACCGCTATCTTATTTGCCGCTTTTCTGACACTGTTCAAGTGCAGTATTGCATTGACTCTGGTATGTATCCAGAAGCGTTTTGAATTCTTCCTTTTCCTCTTTATTCATTTGTGAATATTTTCCTTCGAATTCGCGGGCTTCTTTGCAGATTTCTTCCATGTGGTCACATTGATAAGTTTTTGGAAGTTTGTTTACTTCAACATATTTGGGACCGCCACAGGAAAAAAAAATAATCATAAAACTTACAATAGAATAAAGATATTTCATATTCACCTCAGTCATTATAAAATTCCAGAGATTTACTGCTGGGGAGATTTTTGAGTCTGCTGATAGCCTTTGATTTAATTTGTCGGACTCTTTCTCTGGTTATGTTAAATTTCCGGCCAATCTCATCAAGGGTATATGCAGTCTCATTTTCTATACCATAATACAATTTTAGAATCTCTTTTTCACGATCTGTAAGAAATCCCAGCATCTTTTTAATCTCTTTATTCAAAGAAATTGTCTGCAGTTCCTCTTCCGGGCTGTCATTTAAGTCGGTCTGAATAATATCAACCAGAGAAGAGCTATCAGTATCTTTCAAAGGAGCATCCAGAGAGACATGGCTTCCTGAGATGGCGATTGTTTCGCTGACTGTGTTTTCAGAGATTCCTAGTTCCTGTGCAATTTCAGATGCATCCGGAATCCTGTTATAGCGTTGTTCCAGTTCTGTCTGAGTTTTACTGATTTTATGAATTGCACCTGCTTTATTTAACGGAAGCCGCATTATTCTTGAGTGTTCTGCCAAAGACTGTAATATTGCCTGGCGAATCCACCATACTGCATATGAAATAAACCGGAAATTTTTCTTTTCATCAAATTTCTGAGCGGCTCTTACCAATCCTATGTTACCTTCATTTATAAGATCACAAAGAGACATGCCTTGATTTTGATAGTTTCGGGCTACACTTACCACAAAACGAAGATTTGCTTTCACCAGTGTATCTATAGCATTCTGGTCACCCTCATGGATGCGGGCGGCAATTTTAGCTTCATTTTCGGAGCTTAGTGGTTGCAGTTTTCCTATCTCTTTTAAATATAGAGCAAGACTTCCTTCTTCAACGATGGGCATTGATGATTTATTCACACTGAATTCTTTCGGAAAAACGATAAACATATAAAATAGGTCTGATGGAAGCAATTTCCAAAAGATTTAATCAGATTCGGTTTTCAGGCAATTATTTAGCTTTATGAACTAATTGTATCATAAATGTGAGATGTTCGGGTTAGACCTGGCTACTTGCTGGTAATTTCAATGTCATAGTCAGAAGGGTTTTGAATTCTGAAAATAAAAATTATGAGTTTTAATATCCGTTACGGGACTGCTCGTGATGGCAAAAACAGCTGGAAGTTTCGCAGACCCTATCTTCAGGCTGTCTTAAAAGATAATGCACCAGATATAATTGCCACCCAGGAAGCCCTCAGATTTCAGCTGGATGAGATTGCTGAAGATCTGAATTATTACGGAGAAGTTGGTGTGGGAAGGGAAAACGGAAAACAATCGGGTGAATATGCTGCACTTTTATATAATCATTCACTTTTCAGTGTTGCAGAGTCTGGAACATTCTGGTTTTCTGAAACTCCCCATGAACCCGGCTCCTGTGACTGGGGCAACAAATCACCCCGGATTTGTACCTGGGCTATGTTTTTAGAGAAGAAAAGCAGTCGGGGTTTCTATGTTTTTAATGTCCATCTTGATCACTGGTCCAATAAATCACGTGAAAAAAGTGTTAAGCTACTTATCGAAAAAATTATAGACAGAAAAAAAACATTTCCGGTAATTATCGCCGGTGATTTCAATGCCGGTGAAAACAATTCTATAATCCGGTTTCTGAAAGGAACTGATACTTTAAGGTTTGGAAAAATAAACTGTCCTTTAGAGCTTATTGATACTTATCGAACTGTTAATCCAGGCAAACTTGCTGGGACGCTAAATTTTTTCAGAGGTTTTCAGTTTGGGCCTAAGATTGATTTCATTTTTGCTGACAAAAATACAGAGGTGATTTCTGCAAATATTATTCGCACAAATTTTAAGGGAAGATATCCCTCTGACCATTTTCCTATTACTGCTTGTTTAAGATTTTCATCCTGCACATAGTTTCTACGAAATAACAGACTTAAAAGACTAATACGATCTATTTATTAAAATATAATAACAAATCATAAAATTATAGCCTTATTCCTCTACATATCCTGCCATTTAGTTAAAAAGCAGAATTATATTATAGTGGCTAAAATTTATCATTAAAAAAACTTGAATCAGACTACTTTTAGTGATGAGCCGCACAGCGCCTTTCGGGTTATGGGTCTTAAGTTAGTAAAATTAATACTCTGTTCAAAGCTGGATTCCATTTAGGGACATAATTGGGCTTGGGTAAATGAAAGCTGTTGGCCTGATAATCAGACAGGGAGCGAAAACGAGTCGCCACATAAAAAAAGTCTGTTTCGGGTAAATATATTGTGCATCTCTTTTCCTCACCACAGGGGGTTTTATGAAACGTTTTCTTTATTCGGCAGCATTCATTTCGCTGCTGTGTTTAAATCTCTCCGCCCAGCAGAATCTCTTACAAAACGGATGCTTTCTGGATACAAGTTCAAATGTATGGAATTTCAATACCAATGGTGCTAACGCAACCCGTAGCTATCAGACGATGCAAAATACTAATGGAACAGTTATTTCCAGAAAATGCAAAATCGAGATAATTCAGATTGGTAGTTCTGAGAATGCCCCTCAGTTGGCTCAAAGCGGTATTACTCTTGAGGAAGGTGAAGGTTACACCCTGAGCTTTATTGCCAGTTCTTCACGTGCAGGTTCTATAAAGGCAATTATCCGTTCCAATGATCTGGTTTTTACCGATACAGCATCTGTACTGAGCACAAATGCGGCTCCAAAGAAACACATTGTTGATTTCTTTGTGGAAAAAATTCAGGGGCAGGCAACACTTCAACTGAATCTGGGCAGGTATGACGGGCCTACAAACATTGCATTGGACAGCATATTTCTGATTAAAAAAACCACTCCGATTATTCGTCTGGTAAGCCCCTCTGCAAAAGAAAAGTGGATTACCGGTAATGAGTACAAAATCGCCTGGACAAACAGTGGTATACTGGAAAGTGTTAAGATTCAGTATTCAACTGACAGTGGTGCCACCTGGAAAGTTATTGCTCAGGCTGCAACAAATCAGAAATCATTCTGGTGGAAAGTACCATCAACTGCTTTTGGAAATGCCTGCAAAATAATTGTAAGCAGTACAGATGGCAAAATTGCAGATACCAGTGATGCTTTCAAGATTCAGGAGGCCGGTAAGATTGAGAAAGGCGAACTGATCAGAAATGGTAATTTTCTGGATTCAACAGAGTGGATTTTCAATGCGTATTCTCCGGCTAAAGCGAGTGGAACTATTCAGAATGAACAGTATATTATAAAGGTCGATACAATTGGAACAGAAGCCTGGCAGGCTCAGCTGCAACAGAGAGGATTGACATTAGCAGTAGGAAAAACCTATAAACTGCAGTTTGATGCTTATGCTTCACATCCAAGAAATATTCTGATCAATCTGGGTGAACAGGATTCACCATACAGATCAGCAATCGGCGGACCACAGCCATGCCAGTTGGGCACTCAGAAAGAAACGATCATTCTCTATTTATATGTGGATCCAGCAACTCTTGAATCAGGTTTCAGATTTAATGATATTCGCATGGAGTTTAACTGCGGTAAAGAGACTGGTACAGTTTATCTGGATAATGTCAGTTTGATCGAGGTCGAAAGTGGAAAATGCCTTATCACCAAGCCTTTCATCGGTTCGGTTTTAAAAGCAGGTTCTGAATTTAACGTCCAGTGGATTAATGAGCCTGTTGCCACTATTGACATTGAATTCTCTTCGGATAGCGGAGTGACATGGGTAAAGGTTGCCGATAGTATTGCCAATCTGCAGGCATATCTTTGGAGTGTTCCTGCAATCAGTTCAAAAAAGTGTAAAATCAGAATTAAGAATACCGAGAATGATTCTGTAGTTGGTACCAGTGCTATCTTTGAAATTAACAAATTCGGTGTTCCGATTAAAATAGGCGAGCTTGTTACAAATGGCAACTTCTCAAATGGCACCACCGGATGGAACACTTCTTTCGTTGATGCACGGGGTGGCGCAGAGGTTAATAAAGGAGTTTACAGTATAAATGTAGAAAATCCTGGTGACTCACTGAATTCTATGATTCTCAGTCAAGGTGAAATGAATGTACAGGGTAATACACCCTATGTTTTATCCTTCGATGCTTTTGTTAATGGTACCAGGGATATGAGAGTGAAATTGATCGGTGATGATTCACTGATATTTTTAGATACCACAATCATAGTTCCTACACTTATGAGTAATGTAAAATTCAAGCTTACTCCTACTGCTGATGCTGTAGCTAAAGTTGAATTCCATATCGGTGGATCTATGGCAAGTGTTTCGATAGATAATGTCAGTTTCCATGATGCCTCCTGGACTGCAATAGAAAAAAGAAGTTTTAATGCTGACCAGAAACCAGCTTATTTCTCCATTTTGAATGGCTGTTATGGTAAGGTCACTTTTCTTACCGGCAAAAATGTTCAGGGCCGTATAGCTATTTACAACCTTAATGGAAGTCTTATCAGAATACTTAATGTTTCTGAGAAGGTACTCTGGGATGGAAGAGATATTAACGGCGTAAATGTGGCTCGCGGTACTTATCTGGCCAGGCTTAAAGATAATAATGGCAGTATCCAGGTGAATAAATTCATATTCAGGTAGAAGTCATAGTTTGACATTTCTGTTAAGTAATGCAGAATTGTTTGTTCGACCTTGCGGCTGTCTGTCCATAAACAAGGGCAGACAGCCTTTTTTTATTAAGCTGAAAGAAAGTTGTTTTCAAATCCACTAAGGTTTTCTTCATGCCGCTGGTTTCGATCATAATACCCGCATACAATCGAAAAATACTTCTGAAAAGGGCTGTTGAATCGGTTATCAATCAGACTTTTATGGATTATGAGTTACTGGT
>DATAMG010000063.1:0-12483 GCA_036260705.1 Chitinispirillaceae bacterium
AAAAATCCCATGCTCAAAAAGCAGAGGTACTGCGACACTTCCCAGCACCGATGGTCCTATAACAATACCGGCAATCAATTCACCAAGAACACTGGGGAATTTTAATTTTTTAAATAACATGCCAGTAAAACGTGCAGCAAATAAAATGATACTGATCTGGAAAACCAGATTCGCCATCCTGTGAACCATTGATCCAGATTCTTCAGACGCCATGACAAGTGCAGGCAAAGCCAAAACCGTCATTATTATTTGGTAAATCATCTGACCACTTCTGACCATTCATTACCTCTGTTTGTTAGTATCATTTGAGGATTGTTCTAAAAAGTTTATATGTGGATAATCATGTTTCGATCCCTCTTTGTTTGAACTACAGAGGGTAAGCCAGGCTCAGAATGAGCGGCGTATATTAGTGAATTTCAGCACTATTCCTATCATACGAACAGTGTCATAGTGTGAGCCTGTCAAAGTATAATTATATTTTTTGAAATATGCTCAAATATATATCCAGATATTTCTGATTCTGAATTGGTATTTTTTGATTAAATCCGGTTATAATAACACAGTAGAACCATTTATGTACCCAATATTACGATTAAAAAAAATATACCCGAAAGCCATTGATCATGCAAGCAATTTGTGCTCAATCACATATCAGCATTTTAACATACTCAATCTGTTTTTGATAATTAATTAATTTTTTTATCTGTATATTTTTCTTCTTGCCATCCGCAATAATACTGATACTGAATAAAATGCAGATGCAAAAAGAACTATGGTGGCACCACTTGCAGTTGACCAATAATACGAGGTTACAAGTCCGGCAATTCCTGAAAAAATACTGATAACCGAAGCAACCCAGACATAATAAAATGTTGATTTGACAATATTTCTTGATGTTGCTGCAGGTAGAATTATCAAAGCATTTATTACCAGAATTCCAATCCATTGAATACTTACTGCTACTACCAGAGCAGTAAAAACTGCAAAAATCGTCTGAACAAACCATACAGGGATTTTTCTGCTTCCAGCCAGTGAAGTATTAACCGATACCAGAAAAAACTGGTTAAAGAAAATAATCCATGCAATAAGAAACAACATTACAATGATTAATAGATTGCGGATATCTCCAGTAGAAATGCTCAGAAAATCTCCAATCAAAAACTGAGAATAACGGTTAAAGCTTCCTCCTCTTGACAAAATCACAATTCCCAAAGACACAGAAGTAGACATGACAATCCCGGTTACTGTATCTGTAGAAACAGTTCCGTGTCTTTTCAAGACTGTAATACAAAGAGAAATAAAGAGTGAAAAAATAATCATACACCACAAAGGATTAGCTATTCCAAGAATTGTTCCTATTGCAATGCCAGTAAAAGCAGAATGCCCTACAGCATCAGAGAAGAAAGCCATCTGGTTGTTAACAACCAGGCATCCCAGAAATGCCAGAAGTGGACCAATAATAACAGCTGCAAGCATTGCCTGCTGCATGAAACGATAATGAGCCCATTCAAATGGCAGGCCTCCGATAAGGTCAAGCCAAAAGTTCATATATGATTTCCTTTTTTATACTCAAACGTTCACACCATCGGCATTAGGATTCTGGCCGATATTGTTTATCGTAAACTGCCCGAAAGTGCCTATCACATCTGGATGCTGTAAAGCAATATACGGTTTGTCATCACAAATAACCGAATGGTTTAAAAACAGCATTCTATCAGCATATCTGGCAGTAGTACTTAGATCATGGGAGATCATTACTATTGCCATATGGTAAGTTTTACGCAGATTGGACACCATCCGGTAAAACAATTCGATTCCCGACGGATCGACACCGGAGACCGGCTCATCGAGTAATAAAAGATCAGGAACCGGTGTAAGTGCAAGGGCAAGAAGAACTCGCTGCAGCTGCCCTCCCGAAAGTGAACCAACCTGCTGGTTTAAAAGATGGCCGGCCTCAACATCACTAAGTCCCTTCATGGCCTGTTGCTTTACCTTTGATGATATACCCAACCAGAGTGGTTTTTTAGACAAAGATGCAGCAAAAAGGTCAAGTACAGTAACCGGAGAAAACGCCTCGATATCAAGCTTCTGTGGTACATATCCAATTCTGAAAGCTCTTCCAGACCTTCCATCTTTAGACAAAAAATTGATCTTGCCGGTATATGGAAGTTCATTAAGCATTGCCCTCAACAAAGTGGTTTTACCAGCACCATTTGGTCCTATGATAACTGCAAGCTGGCCGCAATGAATATGTAAATTAACATTATGTAGTATCTTGCGTCCCTGTAATGTAACATTTACGTTTTTGAAGCCTAGTACAGCAATCTCCGCAAACCCTCTTGTCTCCAGCATCACAGCCATTCTCTGTCATTGTTAATGTAATGCCTCCTGTAACACTTTAAGATTTGCTTCCATTATAGTAATGTATGCATTGGGATCGGGAGGTCCGGTTACTACCGGATCAAGAGTGTAAAGTTTTCTCCCGGTTTCAAGCGAAATTATCTGAGCAGTTTTTGGCGGGTACTGAGGTTCAATAAAAATTGCCTTCACATTTTTTTCTTTAATGAGTCTTATGATTTCCGCCAATTCACGGGCATTGGGTTCAGAACCAGCTTCGCGTTCGATAACAGCCATAATATTTAGATTGAATTCCCTGGCAAAATATGGAAACGCCTCATGAAATGTGATTATGTTTCTATCTTTGATATTAGCCAAACCATTATGCATCTTTTTTTTAAGTAATTCCAGAGAACTCAAATATTTTTCAGCATTCGCTTGATACTTTACAGAATTCACTGAATCGATAGCAGAGAGTCCTGCACTGATATTTCTTACCTGGGCCATAGCACCGGATACTGAGACCCATACATGAGGGTTAAACTGTTCATCATGATTATGACCACTTCCTGACAAATCTTGTTCTGTATGAATCAGTTCGATACCATCAGTGGCCCAGATAATTTTAAGCCCTGGAAATTGCTTCATTGCTTTGTCCAGAAAGATTTCCATACCTCCGCCATTAACAATCAACGCCCATGCGGAACTAAGTTTTTTCATATCCTGCGGACTCAGCTGGTAATCATGAAGACAGCCGGTATGCGGTTTTATCATATTTTCAACCACCACGCCCGGTATGTCTGCAGCTACATTCTGAGTCAATATATACATTGGATAAAAAGAGCAGAGGATGACCCTTTTTTCAGCATCGGCTCCATACAAACCAGAAGCTGAAACGAAAAAAATCAACAGTTTCCTTATTACTTTTTTCATATTGTTCTCCTCTATATCAGCTCGTATCAGGTTAAATACAAGCCACATTTATTTTGCAATCATGTCAATCCCGCAAAGGAAAAATTGAAACTAAAATTCATTAAATTTAAAACTTATACTGTTTTTCTTCTACACGAAGCACACAATCCTTCAAGCTGAATAAAATGGGTGTCTACGGTTGCATGAAGATTCTCTTCAACATATCTGGAAAAGTTCTCCGAAAAACATACAGGCACCTCCTGAACTTTCAAACATTTTGAACAGATAAAGTGATGATGTTCAGCATGCTGAGGATTATGACAAAGATAATAACGCATTACCCCATCGTTTTTATGCATACTACAGACAATCCCGCACTGAAGCAGTCTCTCAAGTACCCGGTAAATAGTAGCCAGATTCACCTCGTATCCCAGTCGCATACTGATTTCTTCTCTGAGCTGCTGGGTGGTCTTTACCACAGATGTCTTATAAAGGTATTTCACAACCGATATAACCACTGGGGTGATTCTGCATCCCTGATTTCGTAATAATTGGATAAACTGGTCAGTTTCCGTATTATTTTGCATCATGTGGACTCAGTAAAAAAAATGGTTTTTAGGCTAACATAGATAAATTAATTGAAGATTTTAATTATTGCAAATATTTCGCATTAACAACCAAAGTAAAATGTAGATTTCACCTAAAATTCAATCGTTGAATTTGAACAAAAGTAGCGGCACTCCTCTGGCCTGAAATACAGGCGCCTAAAATCAATATTTTTGGTTAAAGCACCATAGCAAAATAATAATTCCAACAATCGGTTGATGAAGAGGGGTGCGAAGTAGATCACCCCCCATAATGTTTTTTACGAATTCACAATACCGGTAGCAAACCTTTTACCCAACTCATAACCACAATTAAAAAGCTCAGGTGTGACTTTTCCTGGAAACTCCAAACCCTCTGCAATCTCCCACTGAATTGATGAGGTCATCTCCTGCACCTTTTTAAAAGCACCTTTACTCCAACCATAACTGCCAAAATAGATAACTTTCTTGTTTTTAATATTTTTCAGTACTGCTTTTTCCAGAATCTGCTGCATGTAAGGAAAAAGTGACACTTCATATGTGGGAGCACCTATAACAACTCCTTTATTTTTAAGCAGTGATGGAAGCATGTAACTTGTATGGGTGCGGGCCACATCAAAAATCTCAGGTGTCAAGCCAGCATCTGCAATACCCTGAGCAACCGCATTCATCATGGCTTCAGTATTTCCATACATTGTACCGTAAAGCAGTGTAATCCCTTTATCCCCGCCATCAGCGCTGCACTGTGCCCATCTTTTGTATAGCTGAACGATTCTGCCCGGATCTTTGCGCCAGATAAGCCCATGAGAAGGCGCAATTACACTAATATCAAGATCTCCAAGTTTGGAAATGGCATTTAACACCGGTGTGGAAAACTTCGCCACTATATTGGCATAATATCGCAAAGACTCCTTTTCGTAAAATGTCAAATCGCTATATTCATCTTCAAAGTATGCCCCCTGCAAGGCTCCATAACCACCAAAAGCATCACAGGAAAAAAGGATTTTTGAAGATGTATCATAAGTCACCATGGTTTCTGGCCAATGTACAAAAGGCACATGGAAAAACTGTAATTTATGGTTGCCGGTATCGATTACTTCACCATCACTGACTATTCGTATGTTCTGGCTGATATCATAATAATCCTTAAGCATCTTAACAGCCTTTTGGGTGCATATAATCTCAAAGTGATCATTTATCATTCGTAATGTTTTGAGTACTCCGGTGTGATCTGGTTCCATATGGTTTACAACAACATAATCGAGCTGCCTGAGATCAATAATCCTGGCGATCTGATCAAAAAAATCATCTGCTTTAAAACCTCTGGAAAGATCAATCAGTACATTTTTATTATCTTTAATGATATAGGAATTATAAGATATTCCAACACCATCAATGGGCCACAGCCCTTCGAAAAGATCAGTTGTACGATCATTGACCCCAACCCAGTAAATATCATCCTTGAGTCGAATATCATTCATATTTCCTCCTGAGTTTGTTTATAAAGATAGTAATAATGGATTGAAAAAATGAAAATAGTAAAAAGCGCATGCCATAAAGTAAAAAAGCATAATTAGCACAGGCTTATGGGCGAGATTTTTTCTGGTTATACCCCAGAGGTAACTTTTTTACGTTTCATAAAATTAACTCTGGGAAAATATGAATAATAATGCCAAATCACCCCCGAAACGGTGATATCTTCCTTTTTCGCACAAAACAGCCCATAAAAACTATCACATCTGAAATAGACCTGGCTATATGGTTGATCTGATCAATTGAGTCATACTCAGAAATACCTGGTCTTTCTCTTTTTTCCGTTAACACGTTTTAACGTATAGCGTTCAGACGTGTAACATATCCTATCCAAGAAACCTTTTCAGTTTAATTAGCCAGTTATTATTTTCATGGCCAAAATGTCGAGTGTCAGGTATCCAGTGTAAGAATGCGATTCAGCCATTTCTTTCTTCCACTCGACACCAACATCCGATTTCTCTCTTTAGTCCTTAAATTTTTAACAAACAATGACATCTGATCACATATTCTATCTTGCCCCCATCCGGGGAATTACCGACCAAATATTCAGAAACAGTTTCGAAAAGTATTTTGGCAGATTCGATTTCATGGTGGCACCATTTATTCCTACTGTAAATGGAACAATTGTAAATCCATCAATACTGCGTGACATAAATCCAGCTCTTAATGATACCACCAGACTCATCCCGCAAATCATTGGAAACAATCCGGCAGAAATAAGACTTCTCGCCAGTAAAATATGTGATCTGGGGTATAGAAGCATTAATCTCAACATGGGCTGCCCTCACAGCCCGGTTACCAGAAAAAAAAGAGGGTCAGGACTGCTTCCATATCCTGATATGATCAAATCGATACTGGATCATTTGCCGTTTGAGAATTGTTCTTTTTCTGTTAAGCTTCGACTTGGTCTGGAAAGCGAAAATGATATTGAAAAGATCATTCCCATTCTGAATGAATACCCATTACAGGAAATTATCATTCACCCCAGAACCGGAATTCAGATGTATACAGGATCAGTAAATCTGGAAGTATTTCAAAAATGTCTAACACTGAGTGAAAAGACAGTGGTTTATAACGGTGATATATTTTCCTGTGAAGATTTTGGATATAAAAGCAGCAGATGCCCCCAAATCAATCGATGGATGCTGGGAAGAGGTGTTTTATGCAATCCGTTCCTGCTTCAAACACTGCGCAATACACAATCGGTTTACAATATCAGTAACCTGAGGAAATTCCATGATGAAATTCTCGATTTAAGCAGTCAGCTACTGTGTGGCCCATCTCATCTGCTTGGAAAAATGAAAGGACTCTGGACTTATATGGCAGATTGTTTCAACAATGGAAAACAAATCTTAAAAAAAATACAGAAAACATCCAGCATGAATGCCTATAACAGGTTGATAGATCTGCTCTTTGAGAAACAGATCCTTTAGGTTGATTTCCACGGGGCAACTTGTTATGGCTGGACCGATCTGAGCCCATTCGAAGAATGCATACCGGGCCATGGAGTATGAGTGACTTTAAACTATCTCGGCTTATTTGCACCAGTAAACATATACATGGCAGGTATGACAAACAATGTCATCAACGTTGAAGCTATGATTCCCCCGATGGCTGTAATTGCAAAAGGGCCATCAATATTGTTTCCGGATAAAGCCTGAGGAAGCAAAGCGAGTACAATAGCCAGATTCATCATAAGTATTGTTCTGGATTTAACCCTGCAGGCATCAAGAATCGAATCAAGTTTGCATAATCCTTCTCTTTGGCGTTTATGCGCGTAATCGATTATCAGAATGGCATTATTTACAACTACACCGATAAGCATAACAGTAGACATTAGCGACACCATGGATATAGTCTGAGCAGTTAAGAATAAAGCCCAGATTACTCCGATAAATCCCAGAGGAATGGTCACCATTATAAGAATCGGTTGAAAAATCGATTCAATGCACCCTGCCAGAACCATATAGGTAAGAATAACAGCCAGTATCATGGCAAAAATCAGTGTTCTGTTAGATTCGTTCATCAATTCCTGCTGTCCTCCAAAATGTATACTGCATCCCGAAGGGAGAGCGATTTTATCTGCAAGATTCTTTAACTCTGCGGTTTTGGTTCCGACAGCACCCGTTGATACATTGGCCATTACGGTCACCATTCGCTGCCTGTTCTTCCTGTTAACTTTTGCAGCCCCGCCTTCCTGTTTCACTTCTGAAAGGACCTTTACAGGAACATTTCCTTTTTGTGTTCTAATGGAAATATTCTCTATAGCATCGATGGTATTTCTATCTTCAGGCGCATACTGTATCCTAATGGTATGTTCATCATTTTCCTCTCGAAATACAATATCTTCATTACCAGTAAGGCAGTTTCGAATATTCATGCCAATAGTAACTACATTCATCCCATACTCGCTGAGAAGTTGGCGATTAGGAATAAATTTTATCTCAGGTTTTGCTTGCTTCCATGAAATCTTGAAATCCACAAGTCCAGCCACGCTCTGAGCCAGAACCCTTACGGAGTCAGCCAGATTAAGAATTTCAGACGTCTGATCTCCGGTAATTTCAATATTTATATCAGATTCAGTTTTTCCCCTACTCATGCTGTTCATCTCTTTTACCGTAATGTTTGCATCAGGAATAAAAGCAAGCATTGGCCGAATAGCGTTGGCAATTTCTTTTGTAGTCCTGGTACGTTGGTGCGAATCCCTAAGTAATACTATCACATCGGCATAATTAACACCCGTATTGGAGCCACTTCCACCAAGTATTGAATGGATACTATTCAATTCAGGTATCGAGGACAACATTTTTTCTATTTTAGCAAGTACACGATCGGTTTCATTTAAAGATGTCCAAGAAGGCATCTCAATGTTGATAGATATAATATTTTCATCTACCCGGGGGAAAAACTCCATCCCCAGTTTTGGAGCAATCAAAGCAAAGGTTGCTAATCCTAATGTAAAGGTCAGAAAAATGGTCAATAATCTGTATTTTATGCTCCGCTTTAGGAGTTTTATATAAAGGTTTCCTAAATGATTATAAAACTGCTCCAACCTTCTTTTTGCAGATTTATCAACTTCCTTTTTGCTTTTTAACATCAACGATGCCATCATAGGGGCAAATGTAAAAGAAAGAAATAGAGATGCGACAGTTGCCATTACAATTGTCAAACCTAATGATTTGAAGAACTTGCCGGTTATCCCTTCCATATTGGCCATTGGAAGAAATACAGCTACATTGGTGAGTACTGATGCCAGAACAGCCGTAAAAACTTCATTTGCCCCCACCACAGCTGCTTCCCTCACCTCCATGCCACTATCCCTGTGCTTTACAATATTATCAAGCACGATTATAGCATTGGTAACTAAAGCGCCTGCAGAGATAGCCAATGCCATGAGGGTCACCATGTTCTGGGTAAGCCCTAAAAACTTCAATCCAATAAAGGCAATTATAATCGATGAAGGAATAGTCAATACCGCAATAATTGTTAATCTGAAATCACCCAGAAATAAAAACAGCATCGCAGCAATCAGCCCTATTCCCCAAATTATATTGTTATACATTCCTTTAACGGTGTCCCTGATAAATTCGGCTCTGTCCTGTGCTACATTGATAACAGTTCCATCTGTTGATTCTGCGTTTATTTTATCAACCATTTTCAGAACAGATCTGGAAACCTCAACAATGTTTGCATCATTTCTTTTCATGATGGATATTCCCACCGAATTTTGCGAATTAAAACGGGTCAGTTCACGTATTTCCTTATATGTGTCAACCACGTCTGCAATAGTGTGCAATGGTATAACCACAGCTCCGCATTTATCATTAACAGGGATACCAATATTTTTTATCTGATCGATATTATCAAACTGTCCCTGTACTCTGACTGTGTATTCCTTACGATCACCAGAGATATGTCCTCCCGCAATATTGGCAGTCTGGGATGCAACAATTGCGGCCACAGTCTGAACAGACAAATTAAGCGCATCCAGACGGTGTTTCTTCAAATTTACCTGAATTTCCCGATCCCGTCCCCCAATTATTGAAATCTGAGCGACTCCACTTATCTTGCCCAGGCGTTCTTTTATGTTTTTTTCAGCTATCAATCTGATTTTTTCAGCTGCCTGAGGACCGGTCAGAGCCAGATTCAATATAGGGCGATTGTTAATATCGAACTTGCTGATAACCGGTTTTTCAAGATCTCTGGGCAGATCATGAAGAATTGCGTCAATTTTGTCCTTAACATCTATAGCTGCGATATCCGGATCAACACCCATATTGAATTCCAGGATCACATATCCCAAATCTTCGGAGGTGAAGGATGTAATATTTTTCAAATTATTTACAGTTGACAGTTGTTCCTCGATGGGTTTTACCACAGCAGTTTCAATTTCTTCCGGTCCTGCCCCACGGTATACTGTCTGCACAGTAACATATGGAAGTTCGATTTCAGGCATCAAATCAACTGGAATGTCAAAAAAAGCGACTATTCCAAAAATTATCAATGCCAGGATTAACATAAGCATTGCAACAGGTCGCTGAACGCTTAATTTTGTCAAAAACATATTGTATTCCTTACCAGAACTCATGGAGTAGTTCATTCTTCCACGATTTTCACCCTGGCTCCATCAGCTAACATACTCATTCCGCTGACCACAACCAGATCCCCTTCAGCAATCCCCGAAACAATCTCCAGTAAATTTTCATCTCTTATACCCAGCTTGACCGGTACTTTTTTAGCCATAAGGTCTTTAACAACAAACACGAATTTTTCGACCCCCTGAGAAATCACAGCCTCAATTGGAAGTGAGACCACCTGATTTTTCCTGTCAATTATCACCTTTACCGGAATATACATACCTGGTTTGAGAATTTTTTCAGAGTTATCAAAGACTGCTTCGATAATAAAAGTGTGTGTTGACTGCTGTCCAGAGAGTGCAACCTTATTAATCGTTCCATAAATCGAATCATTGCCGTTTAAAGCAAGTGCCTTCTGCCCGGTTTTAAATTTATTAATAAGAATATCACTAACCACTAAAGGTATTCTGATCCGGTTGATTCTGGCAACTGTTACCAGATTATCTCCGGGACTGACTCTTTGATTGTCTGTTTGAAAAAGCTCTACAACAGTACCGCTGAAAGGTGCAGGCACAAACTGATTTTTATGCATTGCTTCCATACCCTCTTTAGCCGCCAGAAAACCAGCATCCACCTGGTCGATTACTTCCTGTGAAATACCACCCTGTTCAGCTAAAGCCAACACCCGTTCTCGTGATTTTCTGCTGTTCTCGAATTGAGTTTTAGCCAGATTGTAATTGGCTGGCAGATCCGGCTCAATAGTCATCAAAGAGAAATTCTGCTCTACAGTATCACCAACTGACACATTTAGAGTGGTTATCTTGCCGGGAATCGCAGATGTGATTGTAGTCTGATAAAATCCTTCAGCAGTTCCACCAAGCAACTCATAAGCTGTAACCGTTGTGGCCTTTGCATTCACCACACGAACCGGAAAGCCCTCTCGTTTCTGTATATCAGCAATACTTTCCAATTTTTCAGCAGTTTTATATTTACACCCAGTAATCAGGAAGAAAACTGAAATCACAATTGTAAAAACATAACGTTTAAAAATGCAAGCTGTGTATCCCTTGAAATACATAGTTTATTGCCTCTTTCAGAATTATTCTTTAAAGATTACTCATTAATAATCGCAAACTGATAACAGCACTCTGAAGGGAGAATTGTGCCGCATTAAGTGACATTTTTGCACTGTTAAGCTCAAATTCTGCATTCTGCACATCAAGAATAGTTTTGCTGCCTACCTCAAAGGCCTTTCTGGCAATAGCATACCTCTTCTCTGCCAAACTTATAAGACTTCTGGTAGACATAAGATTGTTTTTGCTCTGAACTACCTGTTCATATGCATTACGGGCCTGAAGTTGCAGTAGCTCGGTTGACTGCTGCTCGGAAAACTGAAATTTATCAAGGTCTGCTTCTGCCTGTTTAATCTTATATATTCTGCTCAATCCAGTAAAAAGATCCCAGTTCAAACCAGCATATATTCTGCCTTCATTTCCCAAACCTGGCCCAGTCAGATCAGAAACCCGGTTGAACATGGCATACCCATTCATCGAAGCGCCAGCGTATACAGAGGGATATAAATCATTTCTGGCAATATTAACCAGAGATTCCTGAATTTCTCTGGCACCTTTGAGTTGTATAAGATTTGGGTTCTGCCTGAGAACTAACGACAGAACTTCATCAATACTTAATTTAAATTCTTTTTCATCAAATTCTCCCACAACAGAGAAATCGCAGGGCTCAATGGGAATTCCTGATTGAGTTATAATTGTCTGAAAGACCACTTTCCGCGAACTTTCAGATTTCTGCAGCTCAAGCCTGGCTTTTTCCAGATTATATAATGAACTCAAAGTGTCCAGCTCACTAGCTCTTCCAACCAGATGAGTAATTACTGCAAGCCTGTGTGTCTGTTCTGCCAGCAATACTGCTTCTGAACATATAGAAACATTTTTTTGAGCAAGAATCGCACTGTAAAAAGAGATCATGATAGCTGATTTAAGTTTCATTTTTTCATAATTATACTTACATATAAGAGTCCGTTGATGTGCCTTGGCAGCCCTGATTCCAAGTCTTACTTTACCCTGTGCAAAAAGAACCTGTTTAATATCCAAAGTAGCTATCATGCTGTTTTCTGGTATTTTTAGCATCTCACCTGACAGAGACAAAGACTGAGAGATTATTGAGCCGGCCAGTTTTTTATCAGAAATATCTGAATTCTGAAGATTTGTATTAAGACTGTTTTGAAGCTTCTCTTCATCTATATACAAAAAATTACTGGCATGATTAAAATTAAGAGAGCCACTGATTTGAGGCATACCTTTACCGGTAACCTCAAGGACCTGATAATCTGCTTTTTTGAGTTCAAGCTCCATGACCTTAAGTTCTTTGGAGTTATTTATTGCTTCAACAAGCAACTCCTCAAGCAGATATTCCCTGCAAAAAACGCTATGTATCAGGATTATTACAAGAAAAAAAGAACGCGTAATCATGGAAGCCAAGATTATTCTCCTGAAGCGGTCAAATAAGATTTAGTAAAATAC
>DATAMG010000083.1:0-12093 GCA_036260705.1 Chitinispirillaceae bacterium
AAAGCGATTTGACGAGGCCTTCGCCCTGTTTAACACTGCCCATTTTGCAGATAGTTCAGACTACACATCAGTTATGGGAATGTACAATTGTTACATGGCTCAAAAAAGATTCAAGAATGCCCTGGATCTGATATCCGATCATGCGAAATTTTCACCTGCATTTACCCGCGCCACTTCGCAACTGACCAAAGGACTATCTCAGAATGAATCCGAAAGCGAAACTGAAGAGACAACCGAATCAGGTCTTGAGAAAAAGATTGCGATTGTAAATAAAATCAATCCTGCAATCACTGCTGACTTTATTGAGGCATTGGACAGAAATACTGCAGAAAAAATCAGGAAAGATGTTAAGTCCATACAGGACAGATTGATTATAAAGGCTCCGGACATCGACTATATACTGATGATAAAAAATTACCAGAACATGTCCCGCGAAACAGGGCAGTCTGCGCTGATGGCTCTTGCGGATCAGATCAAGGAACTTGGGCTTAGCACTGCTGGATACGAAGCAGAATCGATGATAAAGAATCAGATTGATATGCTGAAACAGTTCGGTGCCGATGTAGATCTTGGTTTTGATGTGGAAAATATTCAACAAATTGTAAACGATGCCATTAAGAATCCTGAAAAGTATAAAAACTGGAATCCTGATGTAAAGATAAACGGAATAAACAGGATTGCCGGCAAGGCAGAGCAGCACAGCAAGGAGATGAGCTCTGCCATGTCAAAGGCGAAGGCAGGAGATGCTATGCCGGTATATGAAAAGCTTGCCCAGTCATCACCCGAATATCAGGTGATGCTTCTTAATCCCTACTCCTATGCAAATCCGAATGATCTTCTGATTCAGCAACAAAATGTTCTGGCACTAAATAAAAAGAAACTCGCTTATCAGAGCTACATGAGACTAATTAATGTAAATGCTGGCAGCACCATAGCCGAGATTGCACAGCTTTATCATGCTAAGTTGGTACCCTTAACAATGGAGTATCAGAACAAGTTGATAGAACTGCAGAACAGGGAGATGGATGATGACAGACGCAAGGTTTTGATACATAAGTTGCATGTTGATTACGCACCAAAATTCAATAATCTGGGCAGCCCCTATTGGAATCAGGCTACGGAGATGGCTGCGGTTGCCTATAAAAAGATTCAGAAAAATTTTGGACCTGCATACAGTGAATGTATTAAACATGTCATGCTTATCTCTGATACCGACGTGAGAGGACATCTTGAGGAGGATATTACCGGTAACCTGATAACAGATATCAAAACAGCAATGACCAATGTTCTGACCGCCTACAGTATTGCTCAGTATTTTGATCCTGAACTTTGCGATTGCGACATCGAAGAGATCCGGGAACTGAAAGAAAAGACCGAGGAGGAGGCTAATCGGCTTGCCAACGAACAGATAAAAAAGAATATTCAGGACAAGAAGAATTTTGACCAGGGTATTCTTGATGAGAATTCTGAATATTACAAGGAATTCATAGCAAAGTATGAATATGAGATAGATGTCGGATTTTTAAAATCAAAGGTCAATCCATACAAGTCAGTATCCGGATTTGGAATCGACCTGTCTTTCATTGGTGTCAATTTCAGTATTGCTACAAATCATCTGAGGAATACTACCACCTATGATGGCGGGATAAATATCAGCGGCGGGGTCATGAAGGAGGGGCCAGGTCCATCACTGAAATCAGCGATAGGTTTTACTGCTGTAAAGGCAAGCGATGGCACATTTTCCGCAAAGGATGTCGATGTACGTGCAAGCGTTGAAGGAAGCCTGAATCTTGGGGTTGTGAGCCTGACCGGAGGAATCGAGGCATCGGCAGTGCGGGGTACCCGCGAATACGCTAATATCGGTGTTACCGGTGACAAGTATCTTGACGATTTTAAAGAACAAGACAAGAGATTCAAATTGTTGCCTGGTGTGGGAAAAGAGATATGGACAGGCAGCTACAGTGAGAAAGAGTAATTAAAGATTACAGATCAGTAGCGTCTGGAGAAGAGCGTGTTTTGTGCGCAGGACAGGCAGGGTCAAATATATGTAAGGAATTTGTATTGTATCCACATTATTATTCCTGCCATCCTTATATTACAGCACCACACATATGGCTGGAGTGCATATACTCTGAGTAATTTAGCAAAAATCATTCAATTAAATTAATCCACCATTATTCATACCGGCAATACAGCCATTCATCGGTACAAAACCGGTATTCAACCGGAATTACTTTATCATAAATGCTCAGTATGGTAATTTTAGATAAAGCTTTGATATTGTTTAAACCTAAAAACCGCAGTAGATGACGATGAAGAACCGTAAGATATTGATGCAGAAAGGTTTGAAGTCCTTGAAGGTTTTATCTACTGGTGATAAGACCGAAAGGACTGAAAACCTTTATGCGCAATCCCGATCTTGCATCGGGACGTGTTATCCGTGTCAATCTACTGCGGTTTTTAGGTTAAATTGTTAATGAAAGGAACCCGTATGAAGACACAAACTCAATGCAGTTGTAACACCGTAAGTACCCAAAAGTATGTCGCACTTTCCTGTTCTGGTGCGTCAGATCTTGGAGAACTGGCAGACAAAGTATGCCGCAAAATAAGAAGTGATATGCCCAATGCAAGCATGAATTGTCTTGCAAAGCTGGGATTTGGCGAACAGTCATTGCGTGATACACTCGATAAAGATACCGCGTTAGTCATCGATGGCTGCCCTGTTGATTGCGGAAAAAAGATTATGGAGAAAAACGGTATAACGAATTTCAAGCATGTACGGCTGACTGATTTTGGATACGTCAAGGGTCAGACTGCAGTGATCGCAGAAGCCATAGATGCAGCATCGTGTAAAGTAAAAAAAGCACTTTAAAAAATTTAGGATTTACAAGTTCAGGTGAGAGAATTAAGACATTTTGAAAAAAAACTGGAGCCATCCCTAGTTCTTACGAAGGATGGCTACTAACTATATATTGCAGATTCATATAAAAGGTATTTACGATTTATCTAAAGAATGAACATATGATCATTGACAGTCATCAGCATGTATTAGTAAATCATGATTATCAGTTGCAATACAACAAACAATGTGGTATAGAAAAAGTAATTCTGTTCCCCACTGTTGTTCATCCGGAAAAAGCATCAGACAAAAAGAGTTTTCTTCATGAAATGGATAGGCTGCAAAAAATCCTTAACGGAGAAATAAATCCATACGAAGCAAGGATAACAGCAATCAAGGAGTTAGTTGTTGCGATTGCTTTGGCACCGGATTTCTATATCGGATTTGCGCCATGTCCATCCTCTATGGATTACAAAGCAACAGAGGACTGGATCGAGAACTATATAGTTAAAAATAATTTACGTGGAATCGGAGAATTGACATTTGGAAACGGCAATGTACCATATATCGAAAATATTTTCAGGTGTATCCATGACCACAATTATGATCTGCCGCTCTGGATTCATACATTTGATCCATTATCACTTAGTGATATACGGGAAATTACAGATCTGGCACACAAATATCCTTCAACAAAAGTAATCATGGGGCATGGTGGCGGCAGGTACTGGATGGAGACTATTGATCTGGTAAAAAAACAAAAAAATATTTATATCGATATGTCGGCTTCCTATACTGTTTTTTCATTAAAATTTATTGCACAGGAATTACCGGAGAAAGGCATTTTCAGTTCTGATTTTCCCTATGGAGACCCGTTTCATGATATCTTCCGTATAGAACATCTGATAAAGGATAGATCGATTAGAGAAAATATTCTTGGAACCAATGTCCGGCAATTGCTCAAACTGTAACAATATATTTTTTTAACAAACTGAAGCAGAAACATTTAAAAAACAGGAGAACATATGAATCAAACTATTGACAAATCAAATGAATTACAGGCATCTGTTACGCTTTTGAATGATCGTTTGCATTTCAACGGTATAGTTGAAAATAATCAACCGGTATCGATCGATTATACTCCGCCTCTTGGAGATAATCTGGGTTATACATCATTGGAATTGCTGCTTTTAAGTCTTGGATCATGCATGGGATCATCAATACTGACATTGTTAAGAAGAATGAGAAAGGATATTCATGGATTAACGATGAATATCAGGGGGATACGAAGGAATGAACATCCAACAGGGTTTAAAACTATTTTTATAGAGATATACATTACCACGAGTAATGCTACGGATGCGGACATTGCGCAGGTACTAAAGATGTCCGAAGATAAATACTGTCCGGTCTGGGCAATGGTTAAGGGCAATGTTGAAGTTAACGTTAAGAGTACTATTCTGACAAAAAACAGCACTCCAGAAGTGCAGAGTCACCTGGAACCGGATATAGTACTTTAATCGAATGTACAGCCAATGTCACGGATAAAGATAGATACCGGACACCATTGTACAGGAAATAGCCAAAAGGATAATTTTACAAAAAATGTCAGAAAAAGACCATGAACTGTCTTCTTTACAGAATGCGCTCAGGGAACAGGAAAACCTGTATCGTAATCTGATTGAAAATTCTCTTGATGGAATAACCATAGTTCGAAACGACCGTATGCTGTTTGCTAATAACACGTTCTGCAAAAAACTCGGTTATACCGCTGATGAACTTTACGCTCTGCCATCATCCTCAATAATTGTCCACCCGGACGACAGGGCCAGAGCAATTAAAATTTCACGAAGACGACAATTTGACCATTCAATAATGTACGATGATTTCCGGATGGTGACAAAAAGCGGTGAAGCCATCGATTTTGAAACATCATCACGGATTATCGATTACAAAGGTGAAAAAGCAAGTTTCTTTACAGCAAGGGATGTTACCGAGAAACGGCGGATGCAGGAAGCGCTTGCCAACAGTGAACGGAATTACCGTGAACTTGTCGAAAAAACCAGCTTGATCATACTGCGATGGGATGTACATGGAAACCTGACTTTTCTAAATGAGTACGGCCAGCGTTTTTTTGGTTATTCAGGCATGGATATTATCGGTAAATCAGTACCCGGTTTTGTATTTGGTACATCTGAAGATGGAACTGACCGGAAAAATGCGGCCTGTGTTAATGCGATCCTGGCTGACCCGCAACGTTATGTCCACTGCATAAACGAATGCTACTGTATGTGCGGTAAACGGGTCTGGATTTCCTGGAGTAACAGTCCATTAAAAGATGCCACAGGAGCAATAACAGGGATCTCCAGCATCGGAACAGATATAACAAAGCGCATCATGATCGAGAAGGAACTGCAGAGTGCTAAGGACCGGCTCGAACTTCTAAACAAGGAGCTTGAAACCCGGGTGGAAGAAAGTTCCCGCAAGCTTGCCGAAACATACACACAACTGATAACTTTGCAAAAAGAAAATATTCAGTCGCAGTTTGAAGTACTCCGTCAACAGGTGAATCCTCATTTTCTGTTCAATTCTCTCAATGTGCTCACATCACTGATAAAGCTTGAGCCTGATCTTGCAGAGCGATTCTCGGAGCAGCTTTCAAAAGTATACAGGTATGTACTTGAAAACAAGGATGATGAGCTTGTTGACTTGCATACTGAATTACGGTTTCTGGATGCTTATATATTTCTTCTTAATATAAGGTTTGTCGATAAGATAAGAGTTAATATTGATATTCCAGAACCTGCGCGCAAATACCGGTTGATTCCGCTTGCGATGCAGCTTCTGATTGAAAATGCGATAAAACATAATATCATGACTAAAACAGAACCTCTGATAATAAATATATTCATTGATAATGGGAACTATTTGAATATTATCAATAATCTGCAGGAACGTCCATCGCAGATTGTTTCAACAGGGGTTGGACTGAGAAATATAAAGAACCGGTACCAGCTGCTCAATAATTCACTGCCATTATTTGAAAAAACCGGGACCCAATTCATTGCGAAAATCCCACTGATAGCACCTGCAGAATGAAAAAACGATATGATTATGAACTGACAATTCTTTCAAATTAGAGACTAGACTGTAATGACAAGGTGAAATATGAGAACAATAATAATAGAAGATGAAGATTACGCTGCACGCAGACTTGAGAACATGGTACTGGCATACAACCAATCAATTGATGTTGCAGCAAAGATACAATCTGTTAAGGGCGCAGTTGCATGGTTGAAATCAAACCCGCATCCGGACCTGATATTTCTTGATATACAGCTTGATGACGACCTGAGTTTTGCGATCTTTGATGAAGTCGATATTTCATCAAAGATAATATTCACCACAGCCTTTGATGAATATGCGATCAGGGCATTCAAACTCATGAGTATCGACTATCTTCTTAAACCTGTAGAACAAATGGAGCTTAATGCTGCAATTGCAAAATTTGAATCATGGAATAATGAAAACATTATGACTATTGATGCAAAAGAACTTCGTTCAATAATCGAGGGTAAAACTCCTCACTACAGAGAACGTTTTTCGGTATCATCGTGCGATAAAATAGTGGTAGTAAATGTTGCAGATATCGCTTATTTCTTTTCTGTAAGCGGAATAACAGTTCTGGTTACAACATCAAAACAACAGTACTCCATCAATTTGAGTCTGGATGCACTAAAGGAGCAGTTGAATCCGCAGGCTTTTTTCAGGGTTAACCGCCAATACGTCGTTAACATAAAGGCAATATCCAGAGTTCACCTATATCCAAAAAGTCAACTTAAGCTTGAAATGGTTCCTCCGGTTCAGGATGACTTGTTTGTCAGTATCGACAAGGTACCGGAATTTAAACGATGGATGGACGGCTTATGAATTGACAGATTTTTGTAAGATAAAATCGATTTTTAAAGCATTTAATCATTCATATTTCTGCAGGAGTTTTGTATAAATGGAAAAATCGCTTTCCAGAAAGCAACAGAACGATATTTCCATAACTGGGCCATTATGCTTTAGAAATTCAAGACAGTTTTCTACTGCGACTCTGGCAGCGGCTTGAGCCGGGAAACCATATACACCAGTACTTATACATGGGAAAGCAATACTATGGCAATTGTACTTCATTGCCAGTTCCAATGAAGAAAGATAACAGCTTTTAAGTAGCGATGATTCATTATTGTTTCCTCCTCTCCATATCGGACCCACGGTATGAATTACATATCTGGCTTTTAAATTGTACCCGGAAGTGATTTTGGATTCCCCGGTTTTACATCCTCCAAGTTTTTTGCATTCTTGCAGAAGTCCGGAACCGGCTGCATTATGAATCGCTCCATCTACGCCTCCACCTCCAAGAAGAGTTTGGTTGGCCGCATTTACTATTACATCCACATCGAGTCTGGTTATATCTGATAATACTGCTCTCATTTTTCTTCCTTCATACCCGGAGTTAAAAAGTGCAAGCTTAACTTTTTTAGATATTCAATTTTCTATTCAAAATATCTTATTTAAACTCCATTTGACAAGCTTATCTGAGGAGAGTGTTTAAAATTTAAGAAAAAGCCAGACATCGGTAGTTTCTGCGAAGGATGGCCAGCTTTTGGAATTAAGTTTGCAGATAAACCAGTGGAATAGCCGTAGAAAAGTTCAAGTAAACCCGGCTGCGAAAAACGGAGGAGTGATGAATGTAAAATTGGCACCATTAGTGGGACTTATGTTCTTTTGCACTTTCACCCTATCCGCTATGGTTATTCATAATGATTCAAATAAAGAAAAAGGCGGTATCAGATCCGAGCATGGCATCTTTAATGAGGATTATCTTTTCATGGGTCGAGACTTGCAGTTTTCCGGGCAGGTTGAAGATCTGGTGTTTCTGGGAAAAAAACTAACCTTTTCGGGAAAAGCAGATCTTGGGGTATTTGCTTTAAGTCAATATGTTGATTTTTCCGGTAGGGCTGACAATGGCATTATGGCTGCCTGCATGGATTTAAACATAACAGGTAAAATCAAAGGAAACAATTATATAGCATGCAGATTGTTGAAAATAGGAGAAACAGCAGCTCTACAGGGTGATCTTTTTGCAGCATGTGCAGAAATTGAAATTAATGGAATACTAAATGGCAATCTGTATGCGGCTACTCATGAAATAGTCATCAATAACGAAATTCAGGGTAATGTTACCGTTTATGCCCAACGTATCATCATTGGTGAAAAGGGAAGAATCATTGGAAATCTTACACATTGTGCACAAAGAGAATTGACTAAGAAGGAGAGGGCACGTGTTACCGGCAAGATTACCCTAGATAAAAAACATCAGGCTGGAAAGAGTCGTGCATCTTCAAGCAGAGCAACAGCATATCTTATCGGCATGGCTCTTATTCTATCATATGTTATTACAGGAATTTTGCTTCTTTTTCTGCCTGTATTCAGAAAAATCAATGGAACACAATCCCAATGGTTCTTCTGGCAGACTGCTTTGTGGGGACTAATCCCGTTGCTGATGTATCCAGCAATCATCATTCTGTGTTTTATACTGGTAGTAACTATACCACTTGGTTTTATTCTCATGCTGGCATTCTTTCCTCTTATGTACCTGGCAGGGATAATAGGTATGGTGCTGCTGGGTAAATATCTGGCATCAAAATTTTCCTGGCGTTTACAAAAGCTACACTATCAATTTCTCACAGGTGCGCTGGTTGTGGCTATTCTATCATTGATACCGTTAATAAATATATTGACCATCATATTTGTTACAGCTCTGGGATGGGGTGTGTATGTTTCGTTTCTTTTCAATAAAGAGGGAACTGCATTAAGGTAACCGCAACAGTACCGGAGCGGTTTGTTTTAAAGGACCGCTCCTGAAAGACTGTTTGATTATTGCATTGAAATCTGGAAAATGGTGACAGTGCCACTGATCTCATTAGAGGCAATCAGAAGAGGCTTTTTTACTGGGCTGTCCTTGGCTTCTACAAATACCAGGCCTTCGACTCCCAGATCACCAGTATCCGAAGAATGCTCATCTGCATTGAAATTTCTAGGATTAAAATAGGTTATAAAATCTACTTCAAAGGGGTTTGTGATATCATACACCATTATACCTCCGATACGTTCCAGTCCTATAAAAGCATACGTTCTTCCCCGCATATGTCCCAATACCAGTGCTTCAGGTTCCGGTCCTTTATCATCGCTGCGGCTATCGAAAGAAAGATTGCTTTCGTTATCAGAATTAAAGAAATCAGGGTATTTACCGGCGGTAATTTTTTCAAAATCATCTCTGCTATCATAAATCAGATTACCCGAAGGGTGAATGATGCTGAATGAGCGGCCGCCAAATGAAAAAAGTTCGATATATTGGCCACTGGTATTGATTTGTGCAAGTGCAGTGGTAGTTTTCAGACGACCAAGATTAGCTTTTTGAATCAGTTCTTCAAAATTTGGAAAAACATTGGGGTCTAGTTCAAGATCCTTGATTCTTGCTTCTTCTGAATATCCTTCATAATCTCTGGAATCACCTTCATTAGCAGTAACCAGGAATCTCAGACCCATATAAGTATAAGAAGCAATTGCATCAGGCTGATACATGCCATAGACTGGCCAGTTGCGAATAGAAACACAGCCGTCCTTGTCACTGGCATCTATGCCATTTCCAGGGAGCGAATGATCCTTTAATCCCATTGGAATAATGCGCAGACAGTATGCATGGTTAATATCAATTTCTGCGATTGCATTATTTTCCTGCAGTGTAACATAAGCAAAATTACCATAAGGTCCTACAGTTATAAATTCCGGCTCCAAATCCTGGGCAACTGTTGCTTTAGGGCCGAAAATTCTCACATTTCTTTTAATCAGCCATTCTTTCCGGCAATTAAACTGACGAAAATACACATGATTGACTATAGCATTTTCCAGACCTTTGGAAATATCCACAATGGTAACTGAACCTTCAGGATCATTTGTATAGGTCGCATCAGGCTCACCTTCATTGGCCAGCAAAACTTTTTTTCCATCCCGGGTGAAGGTCACCATATCAGGCAATGCACCGGCGGTAAACTGTTTAAGAAAGTTACCACTGATATCAAAAAAAACTACCGATCCTGGCATCTGTTTAACCTCTGCTTCAATAGCTGCTGCAACCAGTCCGTTCTTAAAAGCAACACTATTTATACCACCTCCAAAACGGGAACAATCCACTGTAATGATCTTCTGAGGATTAGCCGGATCATGGATTGAAATTATATCAATTGTGTTACTTTCAGCATTGGAGACAAAAATTCTTTCACTTACCGGATCGTAAGCTGAAATTTCTGCGGCTCCTGTACCGAAAGAGCCGGTAGCAATTGTTCCAAGTTTTGAAATCTGCATATTTGATGAATTTGCGGATTCAATGCAAGTTGCTGATAAAACGATCATAAAAAATTGCAATAAAACAATTTGAATTTTCAGAATAGACACTATATACCTCCCTTGATGAGTATGAATTGATTAAAGGTTATCAGAATATAGTATCAGATTATTAGTGAGTTGTTAACTTTAGGTTAGTTTTTACTGTATTGACCGCATAACAGAGAGCCATTGATCTTTAAACCCTGCCATATTTGGATAGAGGATCTTCTGAATTTTCCTGTTCAGAAAAAATAATTGGATATGGTCAACTTAAAAAATCAGATAGGAAATAGAAAAACTGAAAATGAAACAGGGTTTGATACAGGCCAATTACGAATCTATTATCCGGGAGCTGTTGAATCAAAGTCAAAATGCTTGAGTGAACCCTTTTCATAAAGATGGAAAAATGGCAATATATGAAACATATTATGGATAAGTAATTTTAGTACCATTGACTTTAGCAAAGGAGGTTAAAGAATGGGTCTGATAGCTGGAGGAGCTGATGATATCTTCACAGGAGATGCCACGTATTATCAGTGCATCCTCGATAAGAGAGCGGTGACATCTCCAGGGAACGGTTTCAGCACACATTAATACTACACGATCACCCTGAGCCAATCGAATTAATTTCTCGATGGCTTTTTGAAATTGCGGGGTTTGCATATAATCCGCATATCCGCGAAACGATGCATTACGCCAGGCATTATTAACTGAACTGCCCGATGTATGCCGTAAACCCCCCAGTTCCATCATATGTAAATAATCGATTTTAACCGCACTTAAAGAAACTGGTAAAATATTCTTATTGAATTGAGGATTGTGCCTCGAATGCGGTATAGTGCGAACGTCTATTACCAGAGTTGTTTCATGCAATTGAAGCAGATGAATGAATTCATCAATTGTGCGTGAGGAGTGGCCAATTGTCATTACAATTGGTGATCGTTTCGCTGTTTGCATTCCCGGTTGCCTTTTTTTCTACCGTAAGAAAAATAGTTCCCTTATTGATAATTCTGTTTTATGTGTTAAGAAAAGAGGACAAAAGGAACCGGATATAAGCTGAGAAATAGAGCGGCTGTAAAGGGCTTTTTGAAAGTGGAATAAACGCAGCCTGAAAAATCAAAATTCCTTTCAGCCACTCCGATGCAAAAAAGGTAAAAATATCAGCCAGCTATAACGATTTTAAATACTCAACCAGATCCGACACCTCTTGCTGCGATAATCGACATAGCTGGTTGTTCATCTGCCTTTTTGGTTGAATAACCTCACCTTTGATTTCGTCTCATCATCAACGGCTTACTTTGAAGGGAGCAAGGTAGATGCCATTGAGATTATAGCCATCCTCAAGATCCATACCAGAGGAAATGGGAAATTAACCTAAAATCCGCAGTTGAATGCGGCGCATACGCGTAAGCTAATGAGCCCTAAGCCATTCACGCGGTTTGACCTTATCACCCTGTCGATAAGGCCTGCACCGCGTTCAAGGCTTATCATCTCAATATCTTATGCTTCTGCATCCACCTCAACTGCGGAATTTAGGATTAAATATCGAATAACGAATATCGAATCTTGAATAACAAGATGAAAGGAACATAAGTAAAGGGGAAATAAATGATTTGGAGAGCAAGCTATTGTCGTTCAAATAATGCGAAGTGAAAATTTCTGCCCTAAATTCTTGGCGAAAATCATAGGAAGAATCGCCGTTATTTAATATAGAGTTTAAGAGAACATTAGTTTATTATTCTCATCTCGATGAAATCAATCAGTTTTTCAGAATTGCCCCGTTTTTATCTCGCACGTAAAGAATAGCGCAAGTGGGAAAA
>DATAMG010000103.1:0-18816 GCA_036260705.1 Chitinispirillaceae bacterium
AAACGGCAGATCTGACACCACATGATTATCTGATCAGGCCTGTCATACTAAACCATGGCAGCTATCAGCATTTATACCGGATTGCCTGTCGTTATTTTACTATGGAAGAATATCATTTGAATAGTTTTACCAGGTTTAATCTGCCACCTAAAGAATATCTACGGATTCTGATAGGGTTAAACGGGACTGCTACAATTCATTTTCAATCCGGAGAAAAACAACTGCTAAAAGGGCAAACTGTTCTACTTCCTTCTGTGCTTCATGATGTAGATATATCAGGTGAGAGTTCGGTCCGTTTCCTCTGTATTTCTGTACCGGATCTTCAAAAAGATATTGTCAATCCATTACTGCAATGTGATATTTCGCCTGCTGCTATAAAAGAGCTGGGCGGTTTTAGAGAGAAAAACGATCTGATTTCATTAGTTTACCCATCCTGAAAAACATTCTTCATAGTTAATATTCGGATATCTTAAATTTCGGTACTTGTAAAAAACGGCTGTATACAGCGAGTGTTTGTTTAAGTCTGAAATGCTTTCGTGTCTCTGGATTATAATGGAATTATCATTTTAATGTGCACGTATTCTTTATAGATCAGGGCTTGTTGAAAAATTCAAAGGAGGTAAAAATGGTATCCTCAACAAGTGCAAGGAAGAGGGCTGGTGGTGTATATGAAGAAAGTTTTGTTAATCCTCAATTCGAACAGGGCAGAAAATCTGTTCCACAGGCAGAACTTGAACATGTATCTCCGGTTTCACAACCGCAAAGACCACAGGATCAAATTCCACAGAGCACTGCTGATATTGAAACTGTGGGTACACAGACATTTAAAAACGAAGTATCAGAGCATTTACACAAAATAAGTGAATGCCTGAATCAGATATTTGATTTGACATCTGAAATTCAGCTTGAAAAAGAAAATGTCAAACGGCTATTGCATAAGCTTCATAGCTGAAAAAAAACAGAATACAAAGCCCTTTTGAAATTTCTGTTTTTCAAACCGGTTTCAAACCGGTTTGAAAAACAGAAATCCCAAACCGGATTTTGCTTTTCTCTTCCATATCGTGCCGTTGAATCCTTTTCACGATCTTTCTTCCAGTGAAAAATATTTTTTATAAAAATCAGCAGTCGACATTATTTCAATATCTATTATTAAACTGATGATTTCATCTTTTTCGATTACTGTATCCCTGTCTGGGCGGTCGTCTAGGGTTACAAACGGTTCCACTCTCTGGTGCATCATAGTTGCCCCCTATGCAGGATCTTAGTTTTGACAGACTGAAATAATATCATAAAAATCAGATTTGTTTATAATTTTCGGTCTTTTTACAAGGAACTTTATGTATTCCTCTATAAAAAATTCGTTATTTAAAAATGATTTATTGCGGCTAATGACTTTTTAATATCTGTGGTCATAAGGTATTTTAATTATAGACCGGACAAGTCTAATGGAGTGATACACTTTGGGATAAATCGCCTCAGAAGATCAGTTTCAGTCAATTTTTAACAAATACCGATTTAAAATGATCCCCAATCGGTTCTCTACTGCTTTAAATTTTAAAGCGATTAAAAACAAAGAAGTAGTGTAACTAACTAAGTATTAGTGACTAGGGAGGAACATGTCCACACAATTTTCTGCAGCTTTTCCATACAGGTTTTTGTTTTGTATGGGGCTTATTTTTCAGACTTTGTCAGCTCAGGATAAGCTGGCAATTCTTACAGGAGATATAAAAGCGGGACCTTCTGTATATTACTCAACAGATGCCCTTTCTCATTTCTCCAAATCAGGGCAGAATATTGCTTCGCAGGTGGATAAGGAAGTAGCTTTTAAAAGTTTCAGGGCAACTATCACACTGGCAAATATGGGTTTAGGAGCAATTGGTGGAGTACCTGTTCTTTTGGAAGTTTTTCCTAAAGCTTACCATGTCAGTATGATTAAAAATGTTCGTTATGCTGGTGAAGGTACATTTGAGGATTGGGTACAAACCTATATTACCAGCGAAAAGAATAAATTTCTGCTTGCATCTCCGTTTCTTGATTACAATTCCATGTCTTTGTGTGAGCAGCATATTGAGTCTTCATCCGAAATTGAATATTTGGATAATTCTGGCAAGCGGGGACAAGTCAATATCATAATAACTTTTATCCTGAATATCGGTAGCTGTGCTCTACAGAAAATCACTGGAATGGATCTGGGAAACGATCAGGCTGCCTGGCAGAAATGGTGGCAGGAAGGGGGCAACTCCCAGCTCTCTGAAGCAGCTTCTGTAGTACCGGTAGTAAGCGGACCGGCTCTTTCCAGTGGTCAGGCCTTTAGCGAGATACAGTTAAAGGGTAAGTATCGTATGAGTTTAATGACTGGAGATGAGTTGATTGGAGTAGTGGAATCCAAAGATGATACATCACTGGTTCTGGAAACAACTGATGGTAAACCCTACGCTTTCAGCCATCAACTGCTAAGCAAATTTGAGCTGCTGGCCCCGCCTCCTAAAAAAAGCTCCTCTGTTTCAAATAAAAGTCCTGCTATTACAGAAGTCGAGGAAATCTCATACGATGAGCTAAAGAATAAAACCGGATATGCAGGAATTATTGAGGTAAAAATTTCAAACGGCTCTTTGTTCAAAGGAAAAGTTGTTTCCATTGATGAATCAATGTTAACTCTTGGTATAGAGGGATCTAATATTCCAATTGCCAAAGGTGTGATTTCTCAGATCTCTTTAATTCCAGTAGAACAGAAATCTGAGAAGAAACAACTTCCCCAAAAACAAAAACAGCAATCACCAGATACCATTTTCGTCAAAAATACAGAAACTGATGATTTTGGCAAACCAAAAGAGGATCTGATTGTTACAGGTGAAATCAGCACAGTAAATAATCAATCTGTAATGATCAAACTTACAGATGGAACCTCAAAGGAGATCTCCAGAGCACAAATCAACCGGATTATTAAACATTCTTCCAGTAATTATGAAGAAACCATTAAACGTTATGCCAAACCACTATTTTGCCCTGATGATATGTTTCTGGTGGATATACCTCCTGGAAAGCAGGGCAGACCCTTTTTTAAAGTTTGTGTAGATCGTTATGAATATCCTAATCAAAAAGATGTCATTCCTCAGGGCAATGTTACTTACAGAGATGCTCAAGTTTTCTGTGAAAAGAAAGGTAAACGCTTATGCACTCAGGATGAGTGGCAATGGGCTTGCAGTGGCCTTGAAGGATACACTTACCCCTATGGTTGGAACCGCGATGACATTAAGTGCAATACAGATGGAACTAAATCTGCCGAGCGGTCCGGGAGTCGTCTTAACTGCGTAAGCAAATATGGTGGATATGATATGGTGGGTAACATTTTCGAATGGGTAACCGGTAAAAGCAATGAACCTATGCTTATGGGTGGACCTTATTCCAAATGTCAGACTGTTTCACCCGGGGTAGGTGGAGGGGCAAAACCGCAAACAGGATTTAGATGTTGCAAAAGCAATTAAAACTATTTGATAAAAGGTGTTTTTTCGAATAAGCAAATGCTGATAGTTCAACCGTTGGCAGTAAAAGCTGAACGGGTTTATCATTCGTTGTGAACTGTTTCTGCCATAACTGGTGCCAGTTCATCAACGATCTTTATCAGAATCGATTCGGAAAAGTAGTATCCGCTCTCAATTCTTTGCCTCAATAGTGTCATGAACTCTTCTCGGGCTTTGCTTTCCATCCATAGAAAGCGGCCTTTTCTTACAGAATAGTTGATCGTGTCTTTCATATAACCATCCATGGTTTCTGTGCTACCTGATTAATTCACTTTTACACAGGACTGATATCGCAAGGCATCGGATAAAGATATCGAATCGTGCGCATAAGTTATTACTTATATCGATCAGGTTTACATTTTTCTTGAGTTAAAACTGATAAAACAGTAGGAAGGGCGTTTGCAGCCCTTCTCTTTTGCACTGTCATTACTAACCTATCGCTTCGGCACCTTCTTCTCCGGTTCGGATACGGATACATTGTGGGAGATCCAGTACAAAAATCTTGCCATCACCGATTTTCCCTGTCCTAGCGCCTTTAATAATAGCATCAATGGTTGGCTTTACAAAATTTTCGTTAACTGCAATTTCTATTCTAACTTTTTTTAAGAGGTTCACTTCTATTAGACTTCCTCTATAACTTTCAGTGTACCCACCCTGTTGACCGCATCCTATGACATTGGTAACAGTCATTTTACGAACATCGGCTTCCAGAAGTGTTTTTTTTACATCAGGCAATTTTGTCGGCTGTATAATTGCTACGACCAGTTTCATTTCTGACCTCCCTCTTTGAAGTTGTTTTCTTTGCAGGTTCAATTGCCATAGCCGGGCTGATATCTTCGGTGGTGAAGATCTGGAATCCATTATATCCCTCTAATCCCATTTCACCAACATCCAATCCACTGATTTCTTCTTCCCGTGATACCCGCAAACCGAATATCGCTTTAATAACTGCCCAGAAGACAAATGAAGAACTCAGCACAGTTGCTGCCACGGCAAGTACACCGATGATCTGTGTGCTAAACTGTGAGAAACCTCCTCCATAGAAAAGTCCTGATTTACCATTAAAATATTGAGGTACTGCAAAAAGGCCCACAGCTATAGTGCCCCAGATTCCATTTACTAAATGAACAGAAAGAGCTCCCACAGGATCATCCAGATGTATTCTGTCAAAGAAATATACAGCAAATACCACTATGATTCCGGCTACAAGTCCTATAGTCAGGGAGCCGGCAGGGGATACAACTGCGCAGGGTGCAGTTATTGCTACAAGTCCAGCCAGACAGCCGTTGATAATCATGGAAAGGTCGGGTTTACCACCAAAAATCCATGAAGTGATCATGGCGCCTACTGTCCCGGTACAGGATGCCAGTGCTGTTGTTAAGGCGATGCGTGGAACGTTGGTATCCATGGCCAGTTGGCTGCCAGGATTAAATCCGAACCATCCTAACCAGAGTATGAAACCACCCAGTGTAGCCAGTGGTATTGAATGGCCTAAAATGGCATGCTGTGTACCATCCGGTCGGTATTTACCAATACGCGGTCCCAATAGAATTATTCCAGAAAGAGCACACCAGCCTCCCACTGAATGAACTGCAGTAGAACCGGCAAAGTCGTGAAATCCTATTGCAGAAAGCCACCCGCCACCCCAGATCCAGTGGCCGGTTAAGGGGTAGATAAATGCAACCATCAGTGTACCAAAAATTATAAATGACATGAATTTAATTCTTTCTGCTACTGCACCGGATATGATCGAACATCCTGCAGAGGCAAAAGCTAGCTGGAAAAAGAAAAAGACAAAGACAGGGATATTGGTGACTGGATTGTGGGCAGTTTCATTTACCATAAAAGAATCTGTTCCGATTATTGACCCATTGCCAAACATGAATCCGTATCCAATTGCCCAATAGGCAATTGCTGCAATTGCAAAGACTACGTAATTTTTGGCCAATATATTAACCACATTCTTTGCACGACAGAATCCGCTCTCTACAAAAGCAAAACCGGCATTCATGAAAAACACTAAAAAACCAGCCATCAGCACCCAAAAGGTGTCAAGCATATTGTAGCTGGCTCCATCATTGGCCAGTAAGGCTCCTGCAGAAGCTATTATTAGTAGAGTAGCTCCTTTAAAAATCCTACCCATTACAAACCTCCTTAACATGAAAAAAGTTATTAAGCATGTCAAATTTACCAGGTAAATCATTAATCCCAAATCTGAAATTACGTTGGCCTTATATGCAACAATCGTACCATTCATTTTTCATATAAAAAAAAGGATTGTAAACAGAGCTCAAACACAATTTTGTAATAATTTCAAAATTGTGCTACAAGAAAGTATCAGAAGGGCAGTAGCTGAAGAGAATCGGAAATTCTAAGCACGAAATCGAAACAAAAATCGCAGAAGACGACTCAAATCCTTGTTCCTTTTTCGAATTTAAGATAAAGAACTATTAATTGGTAATTTGCTTAATTGTTGTCGCATTGTTTCGTAAAGAATAACAGCACTGGCACAAGCCACATTTAGAGAGTCGATATGTGGGGCCATTGGGATCTGTACCTCATGAGTGCATTGTTGTAGAATTTCGGGACTGATTCCTTCTCCCTCGTTTCCCAGAACAATACAACTGTTTATGCAGAAATCTACAGAGAAGATGGGTTGGCTCTCAGCTCTGGGGTGAGCTGCGATGATCTGAAAATGATAAGCCTGGCGAAGATGTTGCAGAGTGGATACCAGATTTTCTGAATAGATTACAGGCATCTTGAATAATGTGCCCATGGAATTTCTTACTGCTCTCCTAAGGAAAGGGTCGCTGGATCTTTCACCTATTATGATAGCCTTCACTCCGTTTGCTGCACAATTCCTAACTATAACACCGGTATTTTCAGAGCTTTCAAGTCGATCCAGTGCTACTAAGATCAACGGTTTAGAAGAATCTGCAAGAATCCGCTCCAGTGAGGGGGCTGAAGGTACTATTCCTACAGCCATTATTCCCTGATGATAACGATATCCTACGATTGTTTTTAAAAGCGATTCTTTTGCGGTGAATACCTTAATATTTTCAGGTCTGTTGTTAAAAATCGGTTTATAAAAATCCAGTAGTTCTGGAATTAATAAAACTGAAACAGCACAAAGAGAGCTTTCAAAAAAACGTTTTACCACTTTATCTCCCTCAACCACAAAAAGCCCCTGTTCTCTGTGCTGTTGAGGTCGTTTTAATGTACGATACAATTCAATATCAGGTGAATCGGCAGTTGTAATCTCTTTTATCGACTCTATCATTTTAAACCTCTGGTAATAATTTGTTGTATTGCAATCTGAATTCTGCAGTTGAGGTGAATTTATGTTCACTTTCTATTGCGGGTTATGTGTTGTAATATAATGTCAGGGTTTAGCTTTGATAATCAGATCAGCATGATTAGATGGCACATGGTGATTCAGTCTTCAGCATGCGGGTGATAAATGATTTTGTGAAGGTGCTGCTTATACTCCCGTAAGAAATGGAATGATAATAACTTGTTAATTACTCCAAACATTAATAGCGATTTTTGGGATAAAAATGCACTTTTATTATTATCTAAATGTGTGTATAATCTATAGGTGCTTTCTTCCGGGAAATTATCAAAGTTGATAGCGGTAATATTGAGATATAAAATTTTTAACCGGTCCTGGCTTAGGGTAAGTCATTTGTTGGAAAAGCATTTAGGCGTATTATGGTTTTTGTGAATTTTGTGCATTAATGCTGATTCTTAATGATTATGAAAGGAAATTGTGGTTAGATATTCATTAGATCAGGTCCAGGATGACATGGTTCTGGGTGAATCTATAGTACTGCCTTCAGGAGAACTTCTCCTTGCTGCAGGTTATAGAATCAAGGAACGATATCGTGAGAGATTAAAACAACTGGGTTATCGCAACATCCTGATTGATGTTGAAGGGACTGAGGATGTGAATCCTCAAGGAGTTGTCACAGAAGAAGCACAAAGAGAGATGGGCAATTCCATAGATTCTTCAAATAAAGAACTCAGCAACGTGATCGAACATTTTCGTATCAAAAGTACAGCAAAAATAAAAGATATTCTAAAGGAGAACAAACAGCATCTGAACAAGTACATAATGAGTAATGGCATGGTTAAAGCTTTGGACAAATTTGTGGAAGAGATCATGAGCCAATCTTCCATCGTTTTAAATCTTTCTGCAATGCAACAGACTCAACCCAGTCTTCTGAGTCATGCACTCAATGTCACCATAACCTCGCTTTGTATAGGTAAAAAATACAAGCTTTCTTATGAGGAAATGAAACAGCTTGGGATTGGTGCACTTAATTACGAACTGGGTTTGGTGGCATTACCCAAGGAATTACTTGCCAAAAAAATTACCGAATACAGTGCTGAGGAACTTAAAACATATCAGCAACATACAGTTTATGGCTTTCTGATGCTATCCCAGAATCATACCATACCATCAACCAGTGCAGCTGTTGCTTTACAGCACCATGAGAGACAGAATGGAACTGGATATCCTCAAGGCATTAAAGGCGATAACCGTCCGCCACTGAAAGATTTTTCCAGACAGAACATGATTCATAGATTTGCAGAAATAGTGGCTGTTGCAGATTGTTATGATTCTTATATTTCCGGCAGAGCTCGTGAAGGTATTGAACCAAACGAAGTTAAATCAGCGCTCAAGAATATAATTGAAATGGGTGGCAATCTGCTTAATGCGGACATTATTAAAACCCTGACTACGATAATTCCCATATTTCCGGTTGGTGCAAGAATAAAAATAACCAATGCCCCGACACCACAGCTTATCGGGTATTATGGAGTAATAGCCAGGGATAATCCTCAAAACCTGGAAAATCCTCAGATCATTATCTATGAAACAAAAAACCGGCAGAAAATCAAGCCTATTTTAATAGATATGGCCAAACATAAAGGATTCGCTCTGGAATTAGTAGTATGAATAGTCAATCTATTCTTTTTAAAATTGTAGGGGTATCCCATTTTTTTGCAGATTAATAGTTTTATTAAGTTCAGCTTACTCAGCTTATATGAAAAAATTACTGATAAACAATTTGGAGAATATTCATAATAGTTTTACAGCACAAAGCTGAGGCTCTGAAGAAAGAAATTCATTACCTCTTTTTCGCAGCAGTTCAATTGATGGAGCTGATTGCACAGTCCTGAAAAGCTCGTGGCCGAAGAAAAAATTACGGGCATAATACGAAGTGAATTCTTTAATTCTGCCAATACCTTTTTCGGCAGAAAAATCTTCACAGATGTAATCAAGATGCCTGTTCCACACTTCCTTGTAGTCAATATTTACCGTTTCACCGCACATTTCCCGGAAAATCCATGGCTTAACAACAGCCATACGGCCGATCATCAATGCATCACATGATCCAGATGAAACCAGTTCCAACGCGCTATTGTCACTCATATCTCCATTGGCAATCAGAGGAATACTGGTTTGAGAACTGATCCAGCTGAAAAGATTCCATCTGGCTTCTCTTTTGAGTTTTTCATCAGAAAATCTGGGATGAACAGCGATTCCATCTATTCCGCATTGTTCAAACAGTTTTATTCGTTCCAGAAAACGCTTTTCCCAACCCGGTTGATTATTACCCAGGCGGCATTTTACAGTAAGTATGCCACTCCAGTATTCTCTGAGTTTATCAAGTGTTAATCTGAGGAGCTCAAGATTATCAAAAAGCGATTTTCCGCACCCGTCTTTTTTAACTGCAGGTGCAGGGCATCCAAGGTTAATATCAATCGCAAATGGCTCCATGCTGGCCAGGCGCTCAACAATCAATTTAAGCGGTTCATTACCAGATAATTTTAACTGGCAAACTACTTTGCCTTCACTATCTCTTTTTCTGGTAAAGGGTGATCGATCAAGATCTTCCACCAGCAGGGCTCTGGCTGAAAGCATCTCGGTATAAAGGCCTCCGTATCCACCAAAATCGGAGAGTAGACGTCTGAATGCACTATGGGTTAGACCTGCCATCGGAGCACAGAATAATGGAGGAAAAACAGAAACATTTTTTAAAATCAATGGTTTATTCAATAGTACCACAGAAAGACAGCCTTAAAAAGAATACCTATAAAAAGATATAAAATAAATATTATTAATCCGCAGTGAAGATATTCCATACCACTATTGTAGATTTCCGCAGAATCTGTTCTAAGGAGATTTCTTACCGATCGGCTTATTTTAATGTCTGCGATATAGTATGCAAACAAAGGAAGAAAAAGGCCGGTTATGGCAAATAATAGAACTGGTATCAGAGCCAAATCCCAGAATTGCACTGCGATAAGTGTATTAAAACAGAACATAAACAATGAAATAAAAATGAGGGGAAGGAAAGACCTTCGTGAACGCTGGCAAGAGTCCTGAAACACTGATACATCTTCACGCAGTTGTGGTCCAACTATGTTTGCCGATATAATGGAATAATCATTGAGTCTGGATTGCAGTGATGTAAGAAATAATGTCGGGTGCTCAATATACATTGGAATTTTCAATACTGAATCAGCCGTACTGATTTTAAGAAAACCTCGCAACGCAGGTACTCTGATATAATCAAGGCCGGTTATATCTGAAAAACGAATCGCATTAGTACCTGAAAATCCCTTTTTGACGATTTGATCATCGGTGATGATTATGCAAAAACGGCGCAGTTCATTTTTGGTAAATTTATATAGTAAGAAAAATATCAGGGCTGTAATGTTTAAAAGAACAGAAGCGTTGACAGCGGATTGCAGTATCGTTTCATAGGCCAGTAAAGAGAAAATTGGTGGAAACCAGGAGATGATACAAAATGAGGCAATTACACAGAAAAATATCATTTCCAGATAAAGAAATCGCGGTTGTAATCTGAACAGTTCATTTTTTAAGCTTTCGTCCATAGTATTTTACTCAAGCCTTTCTCTTATGAGAACAACGTCATTCTGTCTTTGTTCATTACAAAAATTTTATGCTTTATGAAATGATATAATCATGTTACTGCCATAGTATACATCTGTCCGGGTTGCCATTCAACCCTGAAAACTGATCTTTCATAAGGACCTCCGGCAATTCCATGCGATAGTCCTTTGCTGGAAAAGGAAAATCCATGATCTGAGGTCAAAATCAGTGTCCTTTTTTCTGATTTACACAAACCAAGAAGTGAAGGAATGTTTCTGGTTAGTAAATTGTTGAGCAGTACTGGAACCTCATAAAGATGAAGTGTACCTGCGTGTAGCTGCTTGTCAATAGCTGAAATCCTGATTAACTGCGGTTTTCCCGGTAATGATGCGGGAGTGAGGTCTTTCCATAAATGGTCTTCATCTCCTGAAATAGTAATATAACTGATCTGTTGATTTGCCAGTTCGGTTGCAGGATCTTTATTTGCAGGGATACCGAAAAGTTCATTGATGCTATCAATTGTCAGCCCTGGTACGGAAATCCTGTGAAAACCGGTAAATGCACCAGTAAATAGGGAAGGGTTCATACTGGTTAATTCCAGCCAGACATCCGCGGAAATACCATCGATCAGTATGATTGTACTGCAATCGGTAGGGTTTACTTTTTTTATTGATGGCAGTGTTTCGAACCAATCACTGCTTTCAGCAGTGATCTTATTCATTATTGCTTGAATTGTTCTTTTCAACTGAGGAGTTGCCCATAAATCATTATGCAGAAAAGCCGCTGCCAGACGAGTGCACAATTTTGATGGAAAATCACAGGTGAAATTTTCGGAAAATTTTTTTAAAGAAATCAGGCGGCTTTTTATGCGCATCCCTTCATTATTATCCATAAAATTGGAAAAAATGGGTTCTGTAATTTGTGTGGCTGTATTGAGAATTCGGTCACAAACAATACTCCAGGCGGCTTGAATAGCAGCTAAATGCAATGGCTCTCTGCAGATAAAATCGATAATGTCACTTGTAGAGGTCCGGTCAAAAATCATGGACAGTTTTTTGGATGGAAACTGTTGCTCAAGCATTGTTGATGATGATTGTACTTGTGAATTTAAAATCAGGGGTTCTCCTGTGGAATTATGAAAAATTTTCTGGTGCAGGCATGGCCAAAGGAGTGATTCCAGAGAGTTATAACCTGATGAGTCGGTATTCTGATCGATAGAGATAATTGTATCACCAGAAGGGTTTCCAAGCCACTGATTGAAAATTTCCCTTATCCGTGAGGGAGTCAGCCTTCGCCAGGCAAGTTCATTTTTAAGGACGTCAAGGTTTCTGTTTTCCAGGGATGTTGACCCTGAAAGAGCTTTGTTGAGTTCTGAAATTACAGAATCATCCAGAAGGTCGCACAAGGCCAGTGATGGGGCAGATGAATTGTTTTTTAGAAAAACATACAGGTTCTGAAGCCTCTCTGCGGTATATTTATCGACATCGCGCAGTGCAAATGCACGCGCGGAAACTGCCTCAAGCACCTGAGGATTACATAGAATCTCTGTATAATCGTGCATGATCCGTTCGATTGAGGATTCCGGATCGTATGTCGCTTTTTGATCAGGAACCGTGCCACATTGATAACCGCAACTGCACATGGGAGAACGGAGCAGCTCTTCAGAAGTATTTCTGGTACAAACCACCGGTGCCGGTTTATCCAATTCTTCGAGAAGCTGCTGGGTAGATCTTGGGCGATCAAGGGTGGCAATCGCAGCAAGCCGTTGAATCGTTTGTAATGCTTTTGATGAATGCTTTGATACAGCAGTTTTTTTCCGGGACTTCTGAAAAATAGTATGATCGATGGTATATTTTCGTATATATGATTGACTGAAGATCTCAAAAGCAGCTTGTAATTGTTCTCCATCATCTGGAATAACCATTACATGGGGTTGCTGCAGTATCAAAACAACAGCCTCTCTGCTCTGTGAAGTATCCCTGTCTGAATCACATGCTCTCATAACTGAATTATGATGCAGGTAATGATTGATGAAAACGATTCTTTCTGCATGATGTCCAAGGAATTTTTCCAGTTTTTTTAAATGAGTTATATCATCTGATGTCAGTTCTGAAATTCTCCATGATGAAAGAAACCGCTCCAGTCCTTCTCTGGCACTGTATGAAATCTTTATTTCGTCAAGAACTTTGGAAAGAGAGATACATTTACGGTTACAATCATCAAAATTAAAATTATTGAATGCTGAAAATCCTGAAAGAGTCTTTATCTTTCGATCAAGCTCGTTTATCAGTGTAGCACCACTGGTTTTGAATTTCAGTATTGACTGCCATATATCACCCTGTTGTCTGAGTCCGAACGAATCACCGGTTTGTGATCCGTATAGAAATGAGAACGAATTTAAGATTGTTTCACGATCAGCTTGATTAACAAGCTCTCCGGGGGCAATCGATTCAATCTGCTCAATGTTTGTGATTTTGATATAATCGAGCGGAACAGTCCGACCATGGTTTATTAATGATATATGACCGCAGAAGGCAAGTGATGAAATAAGAAAGCATGCCAGGTCACGAGGTGTTCCATATACACCGGTTTGCATTTTTAAAAGCAGATCTGAAATCTGAATTTTTCCGGAAACAGGCAGTAATCCAAAAAACCACGAGAGAAACTGATTGGAAACTGGATTTGGAGAAAGAATGTAGTCGCCGGATTTGACTTCAACAAGACCCAAAGGAACTGCCATGGTCTCGATAATTTCAGATAAACCCCGGGTGCGTGCATCCTTGAGTGAAATGGTCCCCTGAGTTATAAAATCATCAAATAAATGCTGGTAATAGCGTAGTGTTGGAGAAATACTTCTGGAAGAAATTTCCTTGAAACGTGGATACCTGGTTTCCAGAATCAGCTCTGCTGCTGTCTCTATTATTCTGTCAAATCTTCTTATCTCACGTGCTGCGGGTTCCAGCGTAATAGTCGGATCAGAAAAATTACCACCATAGATCTGCTGTAGTAAATGCTGGTAAACGGCAGGTTCCAGTTTTTTAATAAGTTCTTTGAGCCTGGGAATAAGTGGCATATCCGATGGGTTTGAAGTTCGAAGTTCTCCGGCTATCATTTTGCAGGCAAAATATTCTTTTAACAGGGAGTTGTCAGCAGTATCCGAGGGGATAGTCCATAAAGCCGTATTTTTACAATTAATTTTAATCTGTTGAGATGAAAGCACCAGAGCCATATCGATTCTACCATTATCAAGCAGTTGGTCGATTTGTTGCTCGATAGAAAATTCATTACCTGGATACAGATAAAAAACAGCAACTTTACGCGTGCTCTGCCGCCAGATTGTTGTGCGTTCAACAGGTCTGATCCATAATGAGGGACCAGGCCAGGAGTAGGATTCCGGCAGCTCAGAGAGAGGATTTAAGAAAATTCTGGAATCTCCCGGGGCGATATCAGTCAAAACACGATCAATTCTTGATCGTAAAATTTTAACCTGATCCTCATTTGTACTTATTAAATAAACAGTATCCTGTACAGCGCCGCTTGAGGAACTTTTTTTTACCAGAAATCTGCTTTTTTCCGCAATAGGATCCAGAAGCACTTCTCCTACATATTGACTGTTGGCATCAGGATCCTGAAATGAAAGCATGCAGGAAACCAGCTCAGCCAGAACCCCTACGGTAGGGGGTGATGCTGTAGGATGGATAGCATAAAGGACAAGGATTCTTATCAACCTGCGCGCCAGAATTCTATCCTGTTCATCATCGATACATTCCTCGATAGTATTATCCAGGTGTGGTATGATATGTGAGGGATAGATGTAAAAAGAGGAGAACTCTGCGATTCTGGTTGCAAAATGATCATAGATTGCATCTGGAGAGATCAGGCTGGTACAATCTCTTTTTAGAATACCAGCAATGTTTCTTCCAGAATCGCCTGCGATTTGAGAATGAACGAAATCGACAATTCCCCTGTGTTGAGAAAAAAGATCACCCAGGCCTTCAAGCAAAGATAATGTTAACGGATGCACAGGGTAGATACTTCTGAAAACTGCTGGAGTGGCACTGAATCCTGGGAAATGTTTGCAGAACTCCTGGTAAATTCTTGAAATAATCGCGTCAGCATCTGGTTTCATTCTCACAAGACGACCTGATATGAGGTCTCTTATGTGAAGAGTGGATAGATGCAGCTTAACAGGAAAGCGATCTTTAATTTTACGGAATGTTGCCTGGGCAACATCTCCGGTGCGCTCTATGCTTTCCTGTACAGCTGCAATAATCCATAAAGGACGGCTTTTACTCAACTCTCCTAAAAGCTGCAGTGTACGGGCATCTTCGTTAAGTGATGTACTGTCTGGTTTGGAACGGAAAAATTCCGATAATTCATCGATCAGCAGAACAATGCCATCAAATCCCGATTCAGTAGCAGCTCTCATTGCTGTATCGAATGTAAGGTATCGTTCTATGGAATAGAGTTCGGTATCATTCAATCCCTTACTCTTAATAAACAGCAGACCATCAGTGTGTGCTTCCTGACGGTGTTCATCGATCCATTGCTCGATTGATTGCTCTAAGATTCCGAATCTACTGCAGAATTCAGTACGCAGTTCCAGGTCTTTAAGACTGTTTTTAAGATATTGAAGAAACTGGCTTTGTGCCGATATGGCGGCACTGATGTTTGATGTCCGAAGTTTTTCTTCTATAGCATCAGTTATAATATTTTCCAGAGAAGTATTACTGCGATAGTTAACCAGAGAAATTGAAACCGCAAGCAGATTTCTGGCACTTCCTCTTAATTTTTGTAAACCATCGTGCCGGGATGTCAGAATGTCACTTCCCGGAAGTTTGGAAAACCAGGCTGCAAGAGCTGCCAGGAAGTGACTTTTTCCTGAACCGAAATCACCCTGAAGAAAATATCCCTGACCATGGTTATGGAGAAATGATTCGGATAAAACCCGAAAATGTGTATCTACATCTGCAGTGAATACAAAAGAGCTGACAATATTAGCGGCATCTCTGGTACTCTGCTCCAGGCGTATTACTGTTTGTACCGGAGGAACATCTATGAGATCTCCGATAGTATACTTTTGCAGTATCTGCTGACTCATATAGAGAATTCCGGATAAGAATTATGTTGATTCCGGGATGCTTTTTCCAATTGATTCTTAATATTTTTAATCCGCCCCAGCAACCGCATATCATCCGGGTTAAGACTGAAAAGTTCATGGTAAAATTTCCATGCCCGCTCCAGATTACTAATGCGGTTACAGGCTGCTGAATAGCTGGCATGAAGGTATTTATCTGCAGGTGATTCCCGCAGAAGTTCCTCTAACAGTGGAATCGCTTCCAGTTCATGTCCTGATTTCGCAAGTGCGAATGCTTTTTTGCGCAGTATGCCAGGATTCTGAGTTCTGGTCTGTAATTTCTGGTATTGTCCGATAGCCTTATCCATCCTGCCCGTTTTTTTACAAAGGTATGCATATATTTCTCCGTAAACCGGTGGTTTTGATGGGATCTTTGCCAGACGCTCGTATTTTAAACATACAGTTTCCAGGCCATCGCGAGCAATCTCCAGTTTTACTAACAGCCAAAGAGCCGCTTTGTTATCTGGCGAAGACTGAAGCCACTCATTGCATAAGGAGAAAGCTTCCTCTGTACGGCTTAATCCGACAAGCGCCTGAATACGAAACCTGTAATTTTCTATCGGAGCAATATTCCATTGCAAGACATAATCAAGAATCCGGTACCATTCTCTAAGATGTACAAGACATTCCAGGATACCCTTTTGAGCACGGGTTGCAAGTTTTTCATCTCTAAGGACTTCCTCATAACCATTTAACGCATTTTTGGCATCACCGGATTTAAGCCGTATATCAGAACAGTAAAGTAATGACCAGAGGTTGTGTGGATCGATTGAGAGTGCTTTTTCTAAAATTTCCAGTGCTGATTTAAAATTTCCTGCATAATTGAGAGCGATAGCCTGCTGATTCATCCAGAATACCATCTGTTCTGGATTTTTCAGAGTTTCACGTTGAGCTGTCTCAAAAGCTGCACTGTAATTGTGAGCTTGCAGTAATGATTTGTACTGTTGGTAAGTGGTCATAACCCAGTCTTTTTATAATTGGGAATAGATATTGAAAAATAGCTAATGAAATGCAATATAACCACCATTAATAAGCACTAATGCTCTCTATTTTGAATACGATAATGTCCTCTGATAGTTGTTCAGGTAGAAAAAGACGCTTTTTTACTATTTCGTGTAAAATCTGGAAATCCTGGATATTTGTTTTATAAAAATTAAAAAAATTAATATAAAAATTAAGAAAATTAATTATTTATAAAAAAAGTGTTGAAAAAATTAATATAAAGACTTATATTAATTCAGACACTAAAGGAGGATATATGTCTCAGGGATGGCAGGTGCTCTCAAAGATGGTAGATGGTCAGGAGATTGTGGTTAACCGGGTTACTGTAAGAAGTACCGCAATATCGATTGAAGGGGAGTTTGAGTTACCACCTCTGGCAAGGCTTTCTTTTGAAGATCAGGTGTTTATTGGAATGTTTATAAAAACCCATGGATCCATTAAAGAGATGGAGCAGGCTTTTGGGATCAGTTATCCAACGGTAAAGGCCAGACTAAACAGGATCAGTGAAAGTCTTGGATTTATTGAAAGCAAAAAAGTTACAGAGAAGGATGATGTTCTTGCCAGGCTGGAACGGGGAGAGATAACGGTGGTTGAGGCAATGGAAAGGTTGTCAAAATGATTCCTCCACTGTTTCTGGGTATAGCGATAGGGAAGAGTGATGAGAGGACTTTCAGATTGTGGTTTCCACTGGTGGTTTTGTGGCCATTTCTGATTGCGATTTTGATACTTTTAATACCTTTGGCAGCAGTTGCTCAGGTGATCTTGTCGACTAAGAACATACGTCCCCTGTCGATTCTGATTGGTTTGTTTTATTTGATAGTGGCATTCAGAGGATTGACTGTTGATGTTCAAAATAACAGTAGTAAAAGAGGGTCAGTTGTAAAAATAAAATTCAGCTGAAAAAGGAGATGGTTATGAACGAAGAGCGTCAGAGAATTTTATCCATGGTGGCTCATGGAAAGCTGAGTGTTGAAGAAGCTGAAAAATTACTTGATTTAATACAGAAAAACGGAGGAGCAAAAATGGTAGCGGAAAGTCCGGTTGCTTTCGAGAAGCAGGAGTTGAAGTATTTGCGGGTGGTGGTGGATAGTAAGCAGGGGGATAATATTAATATTAGGGTTCCCATGGCTCTGCTGAAGGCTGGTCTTAAATTATCTGCACTTGTGCCGCCCATAGCATATCAAAAAATCAATGAACAGATGCAGCAGAAGGGTGTGGAATTTGATGTAAATCAAATCCTGAAAAGCGGAAATATCGAGGAGTTAATCGAGAGTATAGGTGAATTGAATGTGGATGTAAATTCTGCTCAGGGTGATAAGGTGAGGGTATTTTTCGAGTAGGCGACTGTCCATGAAAAGTAGTCAAGGGGTGACCGCGGTCATCCCTTCATTAATACCAGCCAGGGTGCTATGGGCGATCCACCGGTCGACCATAAATCTTTATATTTTATCTGACTCATTCAGCTGTGGACTGCTGGCCTTTATTCTCTCCACAATCATCTGGCAAGTCTGTTCGACCCCCATATACGAGCTTTCCACAATTATATCTGCATATTGCAGATATAGTTCTTTTCTTTCTTTATATAATTGTTCAAAAGTCTGATCATCTCTTTTAGCCAGTCCTCTGGTATTGAAGTTATGGATTCTATGTTGTAACTCTTTAAGGTTAACGTCCAAAAATACAGATATTCCGTTTTCTTTAAGATACATCATTGCTTTATTGCTGTATGCGGCACTGCCTCCGGTGGAAATGACATGGTTGGCGCAATTGACTTGTAATATGGCATGTTCTTCAATGCGTCGAAGCTCCATATAGCCGGAATTATCGACTATATCTTGAAGTGATCTTTTTTGAGATGTCTCGATAAGGGAGTCGGTATCCAGGAATTTTTTAGATGTTTTGTGTGCCAGCATTACTCCGATGCTGCTTTTTCCGGCACCAGGCATACCGATTAGGATGATGTTTGTTTTATTCATTTTTTTTTTTGGCGGACGGACTGTTTCTAAACTCCATTTCAGTGTATTTCAGGCTTTCATTTCAGGACGGACTGTTTCTAAAATACAAATGGGCAGGACGGACTATTTTCAAAAAGAGACTATACGGACGAACTATTTTTATTTGTTATAAACATATAACTATGATTTAAGCATACAACGGTTATGAGTTAATGATCCAACAGAATTGGGAAAATCTGCCAGACAAATCAAATAATTAGAATTCAGCTAATTTGTTATTGAATCGGCTGAAAT
>DATAMG010000107.1:0-15828 GCA_036260705.1 Chitinispirillaceae bacterium
CTCAAATTTTGGATTTTATGACTACCATAAAATACTAAACTGATTGTATTTCTCAGTTTTTTTTGTTTTTAAATGATCATTAAGGCGCGCCTGAACATCTATAGTACATCAGTAATACTTTGCGAAGCTTTAATAGTGCATTATCGGTTTTGTTGTTAGACGATTTGCATGGGCAGATCTGATCATCAAATGCATGCTATTCGTTTATTGAATATCAATATTTGCTGCTGTATATAATTTGTATTTATAAAGACTTGCCGCTGTTGGACTTCGGCTTTTGCCGAAGTTTCTGGTAACCGCACGTGTTTTGTTGCTTATAGCTCAATTATCTAACATTGTTATCTTAAAATGAACAAAACCATTATACGGGGCATGCAAGTTTAGTTTTGCTTTTTGGATTGTCTTCAAAGCTAAACTGCGCTCTGCAATTTAACGCAGTTTGCATTGGGAAAAGAACCATATATGCACCACCGCAAAATCCCTTATCAGGAGTATTGAATCCTCGGCCAAAAAAATTATCACCGACTTTGTAACCACGTGCACAGTAACCTTGTACTTTTGCGACTTCAATCTCAAACTTATTCAATCATTTTCCTTTATTAGATTCTACATTTTGCTTCCTTTTACTGCATTATGCACTGTTTCTCTTTGTTTTACATCAGGCAAGCAGTTTTGATATCATTTCCGCAAGTTCGACTCTATGAAAAGGTTTACGGAGAAAACCGGAAACACCTATTTGGCGTAAAGCTTCAAGATCTTCTTCTCTGGAGAAACCTGATGAGATTATTATTGGTAGCGATGGGTTGAGGGCGTGAAGCGTTTTAAAAGCCTCTCTTCCACCCATTACTGGCATAATCATATCAAGAATTACCAGACGGATCTCTTTTTGATGCTTTTGGTATAATTCGATACCCTTTTTTCCGTTTTCGGCAGAGATTACTTCATAGCCCAATTTGGAGAGAATCGTAGAAGCGGTTGCCTGTACCAGCTCTTCATCATCCACCAATAGTATAATTCCACTACCTTTAGGAAGCAGTGGTTCTAAATAAAATTCATCCACTTTTTTATTGGTCACTGGCAGATAAACATGAAAAACGGTCCCTTTACCAACTTCAGAATAAACAGAAATTGCTCCATGGTGATCCTGAACTGTACCGTAAACAGCTGAAAGACCCAGACCTGTTCCCTTGCCTTGCTCTTTTGTGGTGAAAAACGGCTCAAATATACGGGTGATTATATCCTTAGGAATCCCGTGTCCTGTGTCACTCACTGTTATTTCTACAAAAGCACCGGGAGATATCTCAAAAGTGGACAAATCACAATACTTTTTACTTAATTCCACTGTCTCCACAGAGAAAATAAGCTGCCCTCCTTCGGCCATTGCGTGTCCAGCATTTATTCCAAGATTTAGAAAAACATTCTGAAGAAGAGCCCCATCTCCTTCGAGAAATGCGGATTTAATTCGATAATCTTCATGAATGGTAATGCTCTTGTCGATTGTACGGCGCAAAATAGCCACTGTATCGCTTAGAATAGGGATAATATCCAGAGGTCTTGCTATAGGTGTCCCTTTTCTGGAAAATGTCAAAAGCTTTCTTGTTAAATCACTTGCCTTATCGGCTGAAGTGAGTATAAGGTTGACATATTGACGATGTTGTTGATCGGTGATATCATTATCACGTAAAAGTTCCGCTCCACCAATTATTCCTGCAAGTGTGTTGTTAAAATCGTGGGCAATTCCACCTGCAAGAGTTCCGATTGACTCCATTTTCTGTATCTGTTTTATATTCTCCTGAAGCTGAATTTTCTCTTCCATTGCCTTACGAATCTGAGTAATATCGCGGACCATCGCTTCAAAACCAGCAAATGCACCATTCTTGTCAAAATATGCTCTGGCATTGACAGAAATCCATACGCTTGACCCATCCTTCTTAGTAAATATTGTTTGAAAATTGTCAATGTTACCTGCACAGGATACCTTGGACAGGAAAGTTCCTTCTATATCTGAATCATTGAAATAATCACTAAATCTCTTTCCGACTAACTCGGCGGGGCTGTAACCGAATATTTTTTCACATGATGGAGAGATGATGATAATTTTCCCATTGGGATCGGTCCTGAAACATACATCGATAAGGCTTTCAAAAAGTTCTCTGTATTGCTTTTCAGATGCTCTTAACTTGTTTTTTATTTCATGACGGTATTCCTCATTAAACATGACTAATCCGCAGATGAAAACTCCAAGAAATATGGCAGATCCATAAGGAATAGTCATCTTCTGAAGTATTTTAAATCCGGTTTGAATGTCGATAATGAAAATAAAGCCAGGGAGTATGAAAATGGTGGCAGCTAAAGCAGCAAGAGTAGCTTTTGATATGGTATTTATTTTTTTACGGTTATAAAAGCCAATGCAGCCTGCAATTACTGAGAGTGTTATTCCAATACATCCACCATAAACACCTTCACCACCAAGATGAATCCTGTATATGACTGCAATTATTGCAGTTATAAGTCCAGTAATAGGTCCTCCAAATGCCCCTCCCAAAATAACAACTGTATTACGCTGATCGACTAAAACCCCCTGGTGAACAGTAATTTTCACCTGCATGCAGATAAGGACGGCGGCACCGAATATCAGTCCCATGACTATCTGGCGGAAAAAGGTGCGATGGGAGGAAGAAAAAACACCATGCAAATAACTGTAAACTACTATAAGTACAGTAAAAATTGCCAGGTTATTAAAAAGTCTCCAGAAAAGTGATGAACCCTGGATCATTGGAAATGTTCCGATTTTGAAAAAATAATCCTAAAAAAAAATTCCCATTTGAATATTTTATATTAATAGCAGATTTTCATCAACAATGAAAAAAATGCTGTCTGCTCTCTATTTGCTTATCTGGTTTGTTTTAAATAAGTTGCTCTTTTATACTCACAAAAATTGACAAAAAGCAAAGCTGATACTTTTTTAAATCGGGTCCGAATGGCTACTTATACTTCGGCCATTTTCCTAAGAACTACGGATGGCACACTACTTTTACTCCGGGCGATTAAAACATCCGTTTTTAAAAATGTTGTCATTTTTTTATACCTGATCTGCAAGCAGTTATATTGTTAGGGTAATAAGGTAATAGGGGGGCAATATTTAATCAAGGCTGCAAGGCTGAATAGTATCCATTTTTAAAATGAATCAATACTGATTATTCTTTCATTCCTGCGAAGATAGTAATTTATCCTATTTTTAAGGAATGAACGCCGATAAAGCAGTTATACAAAATGGATTTAAAGCATTTTGAGCAAGATATATATATCAGTATAGAAAATGTCATAAACCGGAGAATATTTAAATATGACTCTACTGAATAATGCTAAATCAATTACAGTTTCCATTTATTTGTTGTTCTTTTCGATACAATCCACTTCTGCAGCTGATTCATTTACCGCTTATCTGTTTGCTTATTTTACCGGAAACAGTAAAACTCAGGAGGCGATCCGCTTCGCACTCAGTAATGATGCGCACAATTTCAAAGCGCTCAATAATAACAACCCGGTTATCAGCTCTGAAAAAATCAGCTCTACCGGAGGAGTCCGTGATCCCCATATACTAAGAGGCGAGAACGACGATTATTACATGGTTGCAACTGATATGGTTTCGGCAAACGGATGGGCATCCAATCGTGGTCTGGTTATGCTGCGATCCACTAACCTGATTGACTGGACATCAAGTGCTGTTAATATCCCCCAGACTTTTCCGGCTTACTCCGCTGCAGATCGGGTCTGGGCACCCCAGGTGATTTATGATAAGACTGTGGGCAAATACATGGTCTATTTCGCAATGCGGCTTGGCCCCAATGTTACAGATAAGATCTATTACGCATTTGCGGACAGCACCTTTACTCATTTTGAATCCACACCCAAACTGCTTTATTCCTATAATAGTAATGCGGCCATTGATGCCGATATAATATGTAAAGACAGTACTTATTACCTTTTCTTCAAAACCGAAGGAAGCGGAAACGGTATAAAATCGGCAACATCCAGAAATCTAACCGAAGGCTATATATTGTATGACAAGTATCTGCAGGCTACTACTGCTGCTGTTGAAGGTTCCTGTGTGTTCCCACTTATCGATTCGGATACTTTTGTTCTTATGTATGATGTGTATACCTCCGGAAAGTATGAATTCGCTGTCAGTACCGACCTGAGAAATTTTAAAAAAGATCCATTACCCATCTCATTTGATTTCACTCCGCGACATGGTACAGTGATTCCCATTACTGAAAAAGAAAAGAAAAATCTGCTTGCCAAATGGGACCCTGCAAGGGCAATGACAAAATCCTCAATCTGGAATCAATCTGCTGGAGTGCGTTTGCACGGGACGACGCTTGAATTGATTTTAAACAATAGGGAAACATCCGGTTCTATTTCGCTGGTCGACATTTCGGGCAGGGATGTGCTGAGACAGACAATCCAGGGGAAAGTAACCAGAATTTCAATGTCAAGTGCACCGGCAGGATTGTTCCATGTTATGTTAAATACAGGCAGAGGCAATCGCTCATGTACCCGGATTATAGTGAAGTAAGTGGGTAGTTTTGAAAAAGAGAATATGGGCTATGAGGGCTGATCCATAAGCTGTTTCCCAAAGTAAAAATCAATCAGCTAAGCAGAAATAAGAGTGAATTATTTTTGAGGATTTATGGAATGTTGATATAATAATATATCAGAAATTGCAATATTAAACATTTTTTTTTATCAGCAAAATTATTTGTTAAAGATATATTACTTTAATCGAAAGATTCTTTGATATATGGTCAGGTGCCCTGCGGCTAATATGTAAGACTCACGTTTATAAATTGGACAAAGTGCCTGCTTGAAAATATATTCATGTTTTTAAGACGATTCTTAGCAAATTCCTAAGTATCAATATCCATCAAAATCAATTTTTTTCCAGAAAGGGGAAATTTGGTTATGTCAGATTCTTCTCAAAACAGTGGAAGCACGGTTATGGAAGAGCCTTCCAGAAAAAAGGGGACTTCAATAGCCGATGCACAAAAAAAGATAACCCAACCTGCGCCAGATACCCATAATTTTGGCTTTATTGTTTTAATTACCATGGTGGCAACAGTTGGTGGTTTTCTGTTTGGATTCGACTCCGGTGTTATCAACGGAACAGTAGATGGACTTAAGCTGGCATTTAAATCAGACAGTGTTGTTACAGGTTTCAATGTTGCTTCAATGCTTCTTGGTTGCGCAGTAGGTGCTTTTATTGCAGGTAACCTGGCAGATAAGTTTGGGCGTCGTTTTATCCTCATTATTTCCGCTATCTTTTTTGCAATTAGCGCATGGGGATCGGGTATTGCCCATGGTTCAGTAGAGTTTATTATTTACCGTCTTATTGGTGGATTTTCTGTTGGTGCGGCATCAGTGCTTGCTCCGGCCTATATTTCTGAAGTAGCACCAGCCAAAATGCGCGGAACTCTTTCATCAATTCAGCAGATTGCAATTATTACTGGTCTTTTTGCAGCATTCCTTTCCAACTACATGATTGCTCAGGCAGCCGGTGGATCGACAAAAATGTTTGCATGGGGTTTTGAAGCATGGCGTTGGATGTTCTGGGTGGAACTTATTTTCAACGTATTATTCTTCTTTGCTCTGCTTCTGATTCCGGAAAGCCCTCGTTTTCTTGTTGCCGTTGGCAAGAAAGAAAAATCCATAGCTGTTCTTAGAAGGCTTATGGGCAATCAGGCTGAGGCTAAATACAAGGAGATCAGTGAAACTATTGCCACCGATCATCGTCCCAGTTTAAAAGATCTTCTCGGACCAAAAGGCGGTATCCGTCCAATTGTCTGGTTGGGAATTGGATTAGCTGCATTCCAGCAGTTTACAGGTATTAACATCATATTCTATTATGGTGCAGTTCTCTGGCAGTCTGCAGGTTTTACAGAAGCCGACTCCCTGTTGATCAACGTTATCAGCAGTGCACTCAGTATTTTAGCCTGTTTCATAGCAACATTCTCCATCGACAAAATCGGTCGTAAACCGATGCTTCTTATTGGATCTGTCGGTATGGCCGTTACACTTGGAGTCATGTCAATAGTCTTTTTGACATCAGCACAAACTGCCGGTGGAAATCTGAAGTTGACAGGCTTAAGTGGCCCGATTGCTCTTGTTGCCGGAAATCTTTTTGTGATGTTCTTTAACTTCTCATGGGGCCCTGTAATGTGGGTTATGCTCGGTGAGATGTTCCCCAATCAGATGCGCGGAAGTGCTCTTGCTGTCAGTGGATTGTCTCAGTGGGTATCTAACTTTGCTATCACCATGACATTCCCCATCATGCTTACAGGTATTGGTCTTGGTGCATCTTACGGTATCTATGCTCTCTTTGCAGTTATTTCCTTCTTCTTTGTATGGAAACTTGCACACGAGACAAAAGGTATCGAACTGGAAAAGATGGTTGGTTGATCCAGCACATTTTTCCTGTCTGGAACTTTTAAGGGCCTGTAATTTTTACAGGCTCTTTTTTTATCCTTCATTTCTGAATGAACTGCTAAGACAGTATTATCAATATCATAGTTGTATGTCTACAGACTTGTAAGACTCTCATTGTCCAATCTCAAATGAGATAAATGCAGTTTGATCATTTTTAAATATCTGCAAAGCTACAGCCTGATCGTTTTTAATACTGCTGGCATACTTTTGAAAATCGGAAGTGGAGCCAAAAGGAGTCCATTTGCCTCCTGATTCTTTTGCCTGAATAATAAGATCACCTGGAGAGAGTAATGTACGCTCATCAAAGATTTCCGGAGATATTTTTATCACCACAACTCCAGAAATTTCCTGTGGGATACGGAAACGGTTCCTGAGATCAGATGTAAGATCTGTCACTCCTATTCCCAGTTTATTATCCACATTTCCACGCCTTGGTCTGGGGCGTTGTTGCATGGATTGTTGTTTCAATAAATCAGGTGTCCGCTCAATGGTAACCAGAGTAAGTTGAATTTGTTTACCATTTCTGAGAAGTTTGATGGGGACTTTGGTTCCGGGGCGAATGAATGCAACAAGGTTTCGCAGCTGGTTTGCTCCCTGCACTGGTTTTTCTGAAACGGAAATAATAATATCACCCGTTTTTATACCAGCTTTGGCTGCTGGCTGCTGTGCAACCACATCGGCTACAATCGCACCCTGTGTGGAGCTTAAATTCAATGCCTTTTGCAAAGAAGGCGTAATATCCTGAATAGAGATACCTGCATAACCCCTGATTACTTTCCCTTCATATACCAGATCTTCCATGACTCTTATTGCCAAATTGACAGGAATGGCAAAGCCAACTCCCATAAAGCCGCCGGTTTCTGAAAAGATTAAAGAATTCATTCCTATCACCGCGCCCTCCAGATTTACCAGAGGCCCTCCACTGTTACCAGGATTGATGGGGACATCGGTCTGGATAAAATTCTGAAAAGTAAGAGGTTCTACAATTTCACGTCCCAATGCCGAAATTATTCCTGATGTTATCGTAGAGGTTAATGCAAAAGGGTTTCCAATTGCTGCCACCCAGTCTCCAGGTTTAATACTGTCGGAATTACCAAAGTAAACCGGTTTGAGTTCCGGTAATTTTCCGGCAATTTTTATCACAGCAACATCGCTTAAAGAATCAACTCCCACAATATCCGCAGAGAGCAAGTCCTTGTTTGATAAAAGAACTTCAATTTTTTCGGCACCACGAATAACATGATAATTGGTCAGAATGTATCCTTTTGGCGATACGATAAATCCTGACCCAAGACTCTGGATATGGCGCTCCTGCTGGGGAGCTGGAAAAATCTGGTTGGAATCTAAAATGGTAGGGATAACCGACACAACTGATGGTATTACCGTCTGGGCAATTTTAACAAATGCACTTCTGAATGGCTCCATATCCATCTGTTTGGTATTTACAGGAGGTGAGTCAGCTCCAAATTGAATGGAACCACGGGATGGATTCTGTGAATAGACGTTCATTGCATAAAAAATAAGAAGAGGAGCAATTATGAAACGGTTCACATTTCCTCCTTTAAAAATGACTCGAACAAGTAAACTACAGATGGTTTTTATTTTCTTGTTTTAACAATTGTGTGTTATGTAAAGAAGAACCCTCAATTAATTTAAAAGGAGGCAATAAAAATGCCAGTTACTGATTTGGGTTATGCTCAACTGAATACGGAAAGGTGGTACATTGTATGCTAAAACACATTCTAACAGTCCTTTAAAACAATGTTAATTTACCTAGGAAATGATACTGTGGAAAATAATGCATTCTGTATACTGATTATTCTATTCGTTTTTCTGACAGATGCCATCAATCAACAAAGGGATAATTCTATAGAAATGCCTCTGAATACACTCACTTATACAGGAGTTCTGGGAACAATATTTAAAACCACTACCACCAACAAAAGCAGGACTCATGTACTGGGAAGCCTTACTCTAAGTAATGCCGATTATTCCAGAGGAGCTTTTGATGGAGTGCCCGAGGAGCTCAAAAATTTTGTAACCTCCTTCAACTTAGCCACTTCTGTTCAGATTCATAAGTCAAAAGGTTCGATTCGACAGATCACCTTCACTGCAGGAACTCAGCAGGGTTTGACTAATAACGATTTCTTTGCAGGTAATCTGAAATGGTGGTATGAGGCTAACTTCTATTGCGGAGTGGCATTTGCATTTCCATTCAACCTGGCATCTGCAGTTTCCTATTTGTTGGCAACATCTCCAAATACAGGAGGCGTGGCAAATGAACTGGAGGTGGCATTTTCTTATACCAGCAATAAAATTCTTGGCCAATTTGGACCATCACTGGAAATCGCGATTCCTGTAAGCGGGTCTAATGGACTTCTTTTACAGGCAGGGATCGACCCATCATTATCTTTTTTTAAAGAGAGTAAATTGCCTCTCTCGATTTCCTTTCCTTTAAGATTTGGGGCAGGTCTTTGGGGATATCATGTGTCTGGAGAAGATTTCACAGGCTATATCAGTACTGGCGTAAGCAGTCAATTGATAGTGAAAGCGATCCAGGAGGAATATGGAAAATGGGAAATTTTCATAGGTATGGATATATTGGGTAGGGGTGATGCGCTTTCAGAAGTGGATTTGCCGGCAGATAATGGAGGAAATGTGATAGTATCAGCAAGACTGGGTTTCAGGTTTTTATATTGATGAAAAGTGAAAATTAATAAAGATTCGGTTCCTCCATTCTCAGAGTTCCTTTATTTTCTGTTATCATATTTATAGTTTTGAGCATTTTTAAAACAGATGAATTGTCTATTGACATGGCATCAGAGATAGCTATTTCGGTATCCTCACTGCTTTCTGGTCCCCTGCCAGTGAGCCGCTGCCAAAACGATGGGCGTTTAGGGAATTTTTTTATACTCAGTGGTCTGGAATGCGGAATTCCAAGGAGCTTTTTGGCATAAGTAAACGCTTCGTGAAATCCTCCTAAGGTATCCACCAGGCCCAGTCTGAACGCTTGGTCACCGGTGTAGATTCGTCCTTTGGCCAGCGCCTGCACTTTTTCAAGCGGTAATTTTCTTCCCGCTGCAACTTTGCTTATAAAATCCTGGTATACTGTATCTAAAGACTGTTGAAGGTACTGAAGTTGATCCGGGCTGTATTTCATTAAGGGAGACCATATTGTTGCATTGGGGCTGGTTGCTACGTATCCGGTGGTAACTCCCAGCTTGTTGTATAGGCCTTCGGTTACGAATTTTCCACCGACCACTCCGATAGAACCGGTTATCGTTGAAGGGTTAGCGATTATTTTTTCTGCATTCATTGATACAAAATACCCACCTGATCCAGCCAAAGCACCCATAGTAACTATGACTGGTTTTCCTGCTTTAGCTGCCAGAACCGTTTCCCTCCATATCATATCTGAACCGATATGCGAACCGCCCGGGCTGTTCACTCTGAAAATAATTACTCCTACCGATTTATCTTTAACTGCAGCTCTGAAGGCAGCAGATATAGTTTGTGCACCCATCACTGTTTCACCAGTCAAAGGATTATATCGGCTTTTTCCATCAGTTATGGTTCCAACTCCGTAGATCAGTGCAGCGGTTTTTGCAGATACAGGTTTGGATCTTATCTGCTGGAAATATCTGGATAAATAAAGAAAACGGGTTGATTTACCGATCTTCTGGCGCATGCGGTCATATACCTGATCCCTGTATTCAAGTGCATCGATAAGGCCGTTTTTAAGTGCCTCTGTTGCATCGAAAGGGCCATTGGCAATCAGGTAACGGAATTGATCATCTTTGATTTTCCTGGTTTGGGCGACATCGGAAATCAAGCGGTTAAGGACTGAATTAATGATATCCTGGCTCATCTGGCGATGAGCATCTGTGTAAGTGCTATCAGTAAACTGATTTCTGGCAGTTTTATACTGCTCGCGTGCTTCCAGTTGAGGAGTTATCCCCAGTTTATTAAGAGTTTCCCTGAAAAAAGGGGAAATGGAAAGGATGCCGGTTAATCCCAGACTTCCTGATGGTTGCATAAAAATGGAATCGAATGCAGATGCCAGGTAATAGCTGCTATTGCCAGCTACAGCTTCCCCAAATGTCTCAGCATATGAAAAAGCCACTTTTCCCGATTTACGAAAACGTATTACTGCTTCGCGGATTTCCTGGACATCAGCATACCTGAGAGGTTCTCCTGCAATATGGGCAATTATTCCTTTAATTCTTTTATCTTTTGACGCAGCATCGATAGCAGCTACTACATTTCTAATTTGGAATTGCTCAGCTCCAGTGAATCGATATATGGTTGCATCGGGAATGGTCTCGATAAGTCCCTTTTCAAAATCGATTTCCAGAATGGTTGTTGGATGGACTCTGGGATTTTTATTACCTCCAAAAAGCAAAATAATCACCACAGAAATAAACAGAACGCAGGTAATCGCCCCAATAATTGACAATATCAGCATCAGCAGATCCATTAAAGACCTCTTCTGTTTCAATCTGTTTCTCCTGGTAATACGTTTAGAAATGGTTACTGCAGTTATTAAAGAGAAAGCAAACTTCATTCCAGCTTTGAACAAAATGAGTGTGAGCAGATAGTGATTATTTGTATTATATTACAAATTTTACAGAGAGCTGCCTTTGATTCATTGAAATCAATAAAAAATCGTGTTATTGCTTACAGGATGAGGGACGTTCTATGTCTTTTTCATTTAAAAAAACAATCGCAGTAGTGGCATTGCTTTTTCAATCAGCTATTGCTATTACCGCGGATGGAAAAAATATTATTCTGCTTATTCCTGATGGCTGTGGAATATCTCATCAAACACTTGCCCGCTGGTATAAAGGCACACCTTTGGCCAGCGATCAGCTAAGTTCAGGACTTTGTATTACAAATAGCGGCAATTCTATGATCACCGGTTCTGCTGCTGCGGCAACTGCTATCGCCACAGGACACAAAACATGGGAGCAGGAGAAGAGTGCTAAATGTGTAGGAATTCTTCCGGATTCACTGGTTTTTCCAACTCCCCGTAAACTGCCAGCGGATTTGCAGTGGCGGCCTGTAGCAACTGTTCTGGAAGCGGCCCGTCTTTGTGGTAAATCAACTGGTTTGGTGGCTACTGCCCGGATCAGCCATGCTACACCAGCTGCCTTTTCCAGTCACTGGCATGATCGTGACAATGAAAACGTAATAATTAAACAACAGGTTTATCAGAATATCGATGTGGTTTTTGGAGGGGGAATGAGGTATCTTCTTCCAGATTCCATGGCTCGGGGGGCAAGAACCGATGAAGAAAATCTCCAGACTGTCCTTACCGCTAATGGCTATAATGTAATCACCAAACGCAGCCAGCTCAAAGCCATTTCTTCAAATACCAGAAAAATCTGGGGTCTGTTCAATACCGACCACATGTGTGCGGATATAAACCGCCCTTATTTTGGAAAAGATGAACCCTCGCTGGCAGAGATGACCAGAGCCGCAATTTCAATTTTATCCCGCAATTCAAAAGGCTTTTTTCTGATGGTAGAAGGATCCCAGGTCGATTTTGCTTCCCATAATAATGATCCGGTCGGGGTTGTGACTGAATATATGGCTTTTGATTCTGCAGTACAGATTGCTGTTGATTTTGCCAAAAAAAATAAGAACACTATAGTGATGGTCTTTCCGGATCATGATAATGGAGGACTCTCCCTTGGAGATCGGGGCGACACATACACCGATATGCCTGCCTCAAAGGTCCTTACCCCACTTAAAAAATCAAGAATTACTGCAGCTGGTTTATTAGATACTCTTATCGTTTCACAAAAAAGCATTGCTATTGACTTTAGTTTTGCTGCATCGGCATTAAACAGTTTTATGGGAATAAACTCACTTTCTACCCAGGATAGTTCAGATATAAAGAAATTGCTGTCTTCAGTAGCTAGTGGTACCAAATCGAATCAGGATGTGGCTTCGGTGGGAAGAATCATTTCAAGACGGTCCTCTTTAGGGTGGACTACTTATGGCCATTGCGGAACCAATGTATGGATTTATGGTATGGGAGTAAATTTCGACTCAATCATTGATAATACCGAAATCGCCGGTATCTGCTTTAAGAATATAGGGGTATCAGCAGATTCTATCAGCCGGCTGCTTTTTCAGGAAGTAAGAGAATTATTTGGTAAGTTCAAGGAAATTACCATCATCATAGATTCTTCAGATGCTAAAAACGGAAAAGGTAAGGTTACAGTTTCAACTCCAGACAAGTCAGCTGTTTTTCCGTTTTTCAAAAATGAGATATTGCTCAGGAATGGCAAAAAGTTGCTAATGGAAGGGATCACAGTTTATTCCGAAAAATCAGGAAAAGTGTATCTTCCAATGCAGGCTTTAAAGCTGTTTAATAAAGGATAGTGGCAATTTCTCAAGTTGTCCCTTTCACTTAGCTTTCACAAATTTTTGGTTTTATCCATCCCCAACAGGACCGCTCCAAAGATATTATTCTGGCCAATTACTTTATAATACTGAAATATCGATTCGGTTTGCAAATTACAGATGCTCATGCAAACTTGGTTTCTGGTGATAACAAAATAACCGTTTATTCCAGAAGCAAAGTATGAATTATATGGAAATAATTATAATTGACTATACTTAAGGCATGATCTATTTCCTGAATAGCAAGCCAGATATTAGTACCAGAAGAATCTGAGACTTCAATTCGATTCTATTAATCCATACTTGCAGACTCTGTAAGTTTTATATTGCTTTGTAATAAATTCGTGCTCTTCAATTATTTATGCTGCCGTTTTTTTTTCAGGCAGAAATTCAGCTTAATTTACATCAAAATTTTTATTCGGAGGTGTCGCCATGTGGAGAAGCCAGATTAAAATCGATGAAGTTTGTGAAATTAGAGCAAGATCAACTGTGTATCTGGGTGTGGGTGCAATTGAAAAAATTGAGGACATCTGTGCAGTACTAAAAACCAAACAGATTTCCAGGGTAGTTGTGGTTACTGGAAAAAGTTCCTACATTAAATCGGGTGCCTGGGAGTACGTAACCAGAGCTTTCGAAAGAAATGTTATCAGTCACGCTCTATATAATAAAGTTACACCTAATCCTACTGTTGACCAGGTGGATGAAGCGACAAGCCTTGGTCGTAGCTTTGGAGCGCAAGCTGTGTTGGCTATTGGAGGAGGAAGCCCAATAGATGCTGCAAAAAGTGTAGCTGTTCTTCTTGAATATCCGCAAAGAAATGCCAGAGAACTTTTCGAAAACAAGTTTACTCCTGAAAAAGCAGTACCAATTGTGACTATCAATCTTACTCATGGTACTGGTACTGAGGCGGACAGATTTGCAGTAGTCAGTATTCCAGAGAAGCAAGCAAAACCCGTACTGGTAAGTGATTTTATTTATCCACTTTATTCCATTGATGATCCAGCACTTATGGTCGGGCTGCCGCCAGATCAGACTGCTTATGTATCCATTGATGCTGTAAATCATGTTATCGAAGCCTCTACTTCGATTGCTGCAACTCCGTTTTCCATTCTGCTTGCACGGGAGACAATAAGGCTGATTGTCCAATATCTGCCAGATGCATTGAAAAATCCACAGGATCTGACTGCCCGCTACTACCTGCTTTATGCATCTTTAATTGCAGGTATTTCTTTTGATAATGGATTATTGCATTATACACATGCTCTGGAGCATCCGTTAAGTGCTGTAAAACCTGAACTTGCCCATGGCCTTGGTCTTGCCATTCTGGTTCAGTCTGTAGTAAAACAGATCTACCCAGCCTCAAGCAAAGTGCTGGCTGATATTTTATCACCCATCGTAGGCGGATTAACGGGAGATGCCGGTGAGGCGGATAAAGTGTTTGAAGGATTAAAAAAATGGCTTATTCAAATGGGTGTTAAACCCGGCCTGGACAGTATCGGTTTCAAATTGTCTGATATAGAAAAACTAACCAGACTCGCTTTTGATACTCCCAGTCTTAAGCTGTTATTAAGTCTTGCACCAGTTGAGGCCAGCCATACTATAGTCAGTAGAATCTACATGGATTCATTTTAATTGATTTCACATTCATTTTTTGCGCAGTTTTAGATGAAGTATTAGTCCTACGGGCTTGATACTTCACTACTGTGCATTATCTATATCCTGATCCTACTGTTTTAATAATAAATTGTGACAATAAGATTTAATCAGAACCAAAATTGAATCAGAAATAACCAAGTATATTTTCATTATCTAATCAGTTAAAAATTTCTAATCTCTTATCATATGATTAATCTTTCTGATTAGATATTGTTTAAATTTGTATATAGTAAGAAATGAATATCATAGCAAAACAGTGAAATAGTTCATAATAGATCGTACCTGGTTTCAGTAGACAACCTGATTTAACTGTAACTTGTAGTATCAATTTCTGAACAGGACCCAAAATTGCGAGAGAATTGTTTGCTGGGAGCATTTGTTCATTCTGAACGAACTTGAGTTTTATATTATTAACAGAATTATTGAAATTGCAGAAACTAATTGAGGGCCCTTAAGAATCAAACCGAGATAGCTGGTGGTAAAAAACTTTATTATTTTATGACAATTTATTGTGGGGCAGCTCGCATTGTACATGAAAAAATAATGTGAGTTACTAATCCGTAATAAGGGATTTAATAGTGTCTGATAAGAATTTCGCTCATGATAACATTTGTTAGACAGGGGATATTCTTTTAAGGGGACTGTTTGCAGAAAAACAGATATCTATAAATGATTAACTTGAAACGGAAAAATTCTTGATATTATCTTGTTTGGCTTACATTGTTTATCAGGCCTGCAGCTTTATGCATTTAGAGCTGCATACCCGATAACAAATCAAGGCCCCGTAGTATGGATGATCTTTAAAGAATTCCCCGATTCAGGTTTACCTTAAATTTTGCAGTTGTGAAGGCATAAAAGTTCCAGGCTAGCCCTGGGATATTATAGCTAAAAGGATGGCTATGCGTTCAAGCCTTATCTCATTTGTATATGATTCAACTGCTCAAAACAGGGATCAAACACTTCATTCAACTCTTAACACGACAAGGTTTTACCAATGGCTTTCAATGACAGATTAAAGATCTTTCTAAAAAGCAGGCCTGCCAAGATAACCTCAGCTTTATTTTCCATGTTTGTTTTGATATTTGCAACTTTATATCTTTATCGGATTTGGCAAGTGGTTACCTGGGATGAGATAAAGAATGCCTTCAATGCAATATCTCTGTCGCATATTCTGATCGCTATTTTCTTAACCGTGATCAATTATGCAGTGATGATTGGTTATGATTGGTTTGGTTTAAGATATGCCGGAGCTAATCCTAAAATTGGCAGGACTGC